>JAQGKJ010000189.1 GCA_028290165.1 Bradyrhizobium sp.
CGATATTCTCAGCCCGCCAGCCGCCACAGGGCAACGAGTTGCCCGCGCCGCTGTTTCCCGACCAATTACCCACCGGCGCCGAGTATGACCAGCTGGTGCAGCGCGTGATGAGCAACGAGATCATCAGCGGCAAGCTGTTGTCGGAGGACGGCGAATTAACGCTGATCGTCCTCGCACTCGATCCGGAGGTCGTCGCCAGCAGTCGTCTGCGCGACGTCATCGGCGAGATTCAGAAAACAATCAACGATGATCTTGCCGGCACCGGGCTCACGGCTGGCCTCTCCGGCGTGCCGGTGATGCAGCTTGAGATCCGCAACGCCGTGGAGCGCGACCGGCTGGTCTATAATGCATTCGGCTTCGCCGCCGGAGCATTGATCGCCATCATATTCTTTCGACGCTTGTCGTTCATGATCATCGCGGCGGGTCCGCCATTGACCGCCATCGTGCTGGCGCTCGGCGCCCTCGGCTGGCTTGATTTCCGCCTCAACATGTTCCTCAACGTGATGACGCCGCTCATCATGGTGATCAGCTTTTCGGACAGCATGCAGTTGACGTTCGCGGCCCGCGACCGGCTGCTTCAGGGCGAAGGAAAGTTTCAGGCGTTTTGCAACGCCATGCTCGTGGTCGGACCGGCTTGCGTACTGACGCACGCGACCGCCGCGCTATCTTTCGTCGCGCTGCAGTTTTCCGAATCCGATCTGATCAGGACATTCGGCGAAGCAGGCCTTCTCGCAACTCTGATTGCCATGGTCGCGGTCCTGATGCTGGTGCCGCTGCTCGGCATTCTGCTCGTGCGCAACGAATCGACCTTTGTGGCGCAAGTCAAAGGGGCGGACACCGCGCTAGATGTGCTCCGGCGCCTTTGTTTCTGGATTGCAGCCCGAATGGTGAGCCGGCCGGGGCTTTACAGCCTGCTCAGCGTGTTGGTTGTCGGCGGCCTTGGGCTGATCTACGCCAATCTCGAACCTCGATACCGGCTTGCTGACCAGGTGCCGGACAGGGAGCAGGCCGTGGCTGCGAGCCACCGTGTCGATGCCAAGCTAAATGGCGCCAATCCGATCGATGTGCTGATCGAGCTTCCCAAGGGCAAATCACTTTATGACTCCGAAACGCTTGACACGATCGCGGCCGTGCATGCGACGGTCGAGAAGCAGCCGGGCGTAGCCAACGTGTGGTCACCTGAAACGTTGCGGCGCTGGCTTGCCGAGAAGATGGGCAAGTCGGACGTCGCTACGCTGAAGCAATATGTCGACATTCTTCCCCAGTACCTGACGCGTCGGTTCATTTCGGCGGAACAGGACGCTGTGCTGGTTTCCGGCCGCGTCCCGGACGTCGACGCCAGCCAGCTTCTGCCCATCATTCAAAGCCTCGACAAAGCGCTGGATCAGGTCCGCGCGCAGCACCCAGGCTACAAGATAGCCGTGACCGGCCTGTCGGCGATCGCTGCCCGTAACAGCGCCCTCATGATCGAGAAATTGAACAGGGGTCTGACGCTGGAGTTCCTGTTTGTCGCAGCCTTCATCGGCCTGGCCTTTCGCTCCTTCGTCGTCATGCTGGCGTGCATCATGCCGGGAATATTTCCGGTCGTGCTTTCGGGAACCCTGTTGTGGCTGATCGGAGAGGGCCTGCAGTTCGCAAGCGTCGTGGCGCTGACGGTCTCCTTCGGATTGGGCCTGAGCGCCACCATTCATTTTCTGAACCGGTTGCGGCACGAGGAGCGGCCGCATGAGGATCCGGCCATCGCCGTGGAGCGGGCAACCGTGCTTGTTGGGCCGCCCTTGATTCTGACCTCGGTGGTGCTTGCATGCGGTCTGGTGGTAACGGTCTTTTCTGATTTGCCATCGCTGCGCCTGTTCGGGTGGTTAAGCGCGTTCGCAATGCTGGCGGCCTTGGCTGCGGACCTGTTGATCCTGCGGCCCACGGTCACATTCTTGAGTAGGCTCGCGCGCCAGCTTGGCGGCAAGCGGTTGCACCAGCTGGAACCAGGGCAGTAGCCCTGCGTTGATTGGGCAGCACTGTTCCGGTCGGCTGAGGCCGGTGCCTACCACGCTCCCCCGAGAGATGGCTCATGAAATCCAAACTGGCTTCCGAACACGACGGTCGGAAGTTCGTTCTGATCCTGGATCAGGGTGAAGAGGCGTTTGCAGCCATGACGGCTTTTGCAAATCAGCAGGCAATCAGCGCGGCGTCGGTCACGGCGATCGGAGCGTTCGAGAGCGCCGAAGTCGGGTGGTTTGATCTCGCCGCCAGGCGGTACAATCCGATTTCCGTCGACGAGCAATGCGAAGTATTGAGCCTGCTTGGTGACATAGCGCAGGGAGACGACGGCAAGGCCAGCTTGCATCTCCACGCCGTACTCGGGCTTCGCGACGGCACAGTGTGGGGCGGCCACTTTCTAGGCGGCAAGGTTCGACCGACGCTTGAAGTCACGATTGTCGAGACCGCGTCAAACCTTCGTCGCAAGAAGCGAACGGATTTAGGGATCGCGCTGATAGATATTTGATTTTCTCATTGCGCGGCTCTCGCTGCTGGCCGGACCCATACCGAGTTCACCTCCAGCGCTGGTCGACGCAGGCCTTCGGCTGCTCACCGCGATCTTGCGCCAGCGAAGGATAGTCCGTGTATCCCTTCTCCCCGCCGCCGTAATACGTGGTGGGATCGTCGACGTTGAAGGGCGCGCCGAGGCGGATCCGTTCGGGCAGGTCCGGATTGGCGATGAACTTGCGGCCGAAAGCGATCAGGTCGGCTTTGCCTTCGCGAATCCACGGCGCGGCGGTTTCGGCCTGGAAGCCGCCCGCCACCATCAGGGTTCCCTTGAACTTCTTCCGGATCAGGTTGACCATGTTTTCCGCTCGCGGATCTGGCGGCTGCCCGTTCTGCATCTGCTCCAGCGCCGGGTTGACGATGTGCAAATATGCAAAGCCGTAGTCGCTGAGGCGCTCGGCGATATGGCCAAAGGTCGCTTCCGGGTCGTCGTCGTGGATATCGTTCAGCTTGCCGAGCGGCGATAGCCGCACGCCGATACGATCCGGGCCCCAGATCGGGGTCAGGGCCTCGGCGATCTCGAACAGCAGTCGCGCGCGGTTCTCGACCGGACCGCCATAGGCGTCGTTGCGCTTGTTGGTGCCGGTCTCGATGAACTGATCGAGCAGATAGCCGTTGGCGCCGTGGATCTCGACACCGTCGAAATCGGCGGCCTCTGCGTTCCTCGCCGCGCGCTCATATTGCCCGACAATGTAGGGCATCTCTTCGATCGTCAGTGCGCGCGGCCGCACGAAGGGAACAAGCTCGCCTTCGCCGCGCTCGTTCTCGATGAAGGCCTTGCCCTCCGGGATGATGGCGGAAGGCGCGACGGGAAGCATGTTGTCGGGCTGCAGGGCGGGATGCGAAATGCGCCCGACGTGCCAAAGCTGGTTGAAGATCAATCCGCCGGCGTCATGCACCGCCTTGGTGACATGGCGCCACGCTTCCACCTGCTCGCGGCTGTGGATGCCGGGCGTCCAGGCGTAACCCTGGCCTTGCATGGACACCTGCGTTGCTTCGCTCACGATCAACGCTGCGGATGCGCGCTGCGCGTAGTAGCAGGCGGCGAGCGAGCTTGGCACATTGCCCGGCTGGCGCGCCCGCGAGCGCGTCAGCGGCGCCATCACGATGCGGTGCCGCAGCTTGAAAGGACCAAGCCGGTACGGCTGGAACAGCAGGTCGACGTCCGGTGCCTGAACGTCGCGGGTTTTCGGCTCAACCGTCGTTATCTCGTCCATATTCCCTCCTTCAGAAGGTGGAATTGAGAGCCCAAACCAGCCATTTCAAAAAGTATTAGTGGCGGGATGACCCGCTTCCATTGACCGCCGTCAATGCGGAGGACGATTAGAATTTCGCTAATAAGGCCCGCGTTTGGTGACGATCTCATCGATGCGAAAGCGGGTGCGACCGAAGATGGGGCATCATGAAAGCGACCGATACGATCACAGTGGTTGAGGGCTATGACGCGATGCGGATATTCCTCGAGACCGTGTTGCGGCGGCGTGGCGAGACCGCCGAGGAGATCGAGTTCATCGTGGGCGCCTTGAAGTGGGCCGATGGCTCGCCGGTCGATCCGACGATGTGGCGAGACTGGCTGGCGGCGGTGCAGGTTGTATGCAGTTGTCGGACGCGGTGAGATCGCCAACAAACGCTATTCCGTACGCAACCCTTCGGCATTGCTGTTCGCCAAAACATCGCTGTTCTCCAAAGTTCGGCGATGGGCCTTTCCGAATTTCAGGCGAATTGGTGTTTCCGTCAGGCCCTCGCTGGTGATGCCGTAGAACACCGGCAACGCCAGGAAAATCAGCAATGCCAGTTTCGGTGTCGACAGCCAGACGGTCAGCCCCGCTATCGCGTACAGGATGACGCCAAGCGTGGCACGGAAGCGCTCCTTCGGGAAAAAGTCCGGATCTACACCGTCCTCGACAAGGTAGGGATGGATGCTCAGGACGTGAAACAGCATGAGCCATGACACGCACATGGCGTCGGCGATCGTTGCATACAGGGCGGCCGCCACTCTGGCATCGAATTCATTACCGCTCTGGATGGCTGCGGACAAAAGGGCTGTCGGAAAAGGGATCAGGGCCGACGTCAGCAGCAGGAAGAGGTTGGCGAGATGAAGAAGGCGGTCGCAGTAACGCACTCTTGCGAACACCGCCCGATGGTTGAGCCATATTACGCCCGTGTAGCAAAACGACGCAAGGAAGGCGATGTAGCTCGCCCATTGCGCCACAAGCTTGTCCAACAGCTGGCCGGACGCATATTCCGGACGGACGATCTCGGCGACAAGAAGCGTGATAGTGATCGACAGCACGCTGTCGCTGAAGGTCTCAAGCCGATCGGTTTCCGCCAAGCGTACGTGTGGCCACGGCGAATCCCGCTGGACCCCAAGGACCCGGCCAGTTTTCTGCTTGGTCGCGCTCATCGCACCTACAAGCCGATGAAATCCGATTGAAGCCATGACGGGCGTCAATTCAGGTGGGATTTCCGATCCGGCACGCGTCTGTTCCGTTACGTAATTTTACGTAATCGAATTTGCCGCCGATGCCGTCAGACTCCAGAAAACGGGCCGCGGATGACGGGACAGATGTGACAGCGCAAATCCAAGCGATTGAATGTCAGTTCAAATCGGAGATAGGTCATGCCTACGTCCATGGAGCACGGCTCCCCTGAGGTCGGGGGAAGTCATGCCGCGTCGTCGTTTATTTCATGGTTGTTGTCGCCGCAGGACTACATGCCGCACGGCATGTGCTTCCTTTGGCAACCGGAACTGATCACGCTTCACGTCGCCTCGGATTCGCTGATCGCGCTTGCCTATTATTCGATTCCGGTCGCGCTGGTCTATTTTGCATTGAAGCGCACCGACCTGGCATTTCCTGCTATTTTCGTGCTGACGGGTCTCTTCATCCTTGCCTGCGGCACAACGCATATCATGAGCATCTGGACCCTGTGGTTTCCGGACTATCGGCTCGACGGCGGTATCAAGGCGGTCACGGCGCTGCTCTCCGTCGGAACGGCAGTTGCGATCTGGAAGGTGATGCCGGCGGCGCTGGCGCTTCCGAGCACGGGGCAGCTCGAGCGAGCGAACAAGCATCTCGGAGAGGAGATCGGCCAGCGGCAACGCGCCGAAGCCGCACTGCGCGAGGCCAATGCGGAACTGGAGCGGCGGGTCGCCGTTCGTACCAAGGACCTTCAAGACGAAGTCGTTCGGCGGCGGAACACCGAAGAAACGCTCCGCGCCAGCGAGGAGCGTTGGCGCAGCATGTTCGAAGCTTCCGCGGTCGGCATCGCCGTCATCGACCAGCAGCATCATTTCGCAGCCGCAAACGAAGCGTTTCAGAAGATGATCGGCTACAGCGACGAGGAACTGCGGTCGCTCGGTCCGCTTGAGATCACGCACGAAGAGGACCGCGAGAGCACAAGGCAGATGATCGAGGATGCACAAAGTGGCAGGCGCCAGGACTACCCCACAGAAAAGCGATACTATCGCAAGGATGGCAAGCTGATCTGGGTGCGCGTCAGCGCCGTGCGCGCCCTCGACGCCAGCAACATCCTTCAGGGCATCCCCGCCATCATCGAGGATATCACCGAGCGCAAGCGCGCGGAGGGCGACCTGCTTGACGCGCGGGAAGCGCTCGCGCGCACCACCCGGCTGACCATGATGGGAGAGCTCGCGGCGTCAATCGCCCATGAGATCAATCAGCCGCTCGGGGCGATCATCATGAACGGCAACGCCTGTGTGCGATTTCTCGGCATCTCGCCGCCCGATCTGGAGGAGGTCAGGGAGGGGCTCGACGCCATCGTCAGCGACGGCAATCGCGCCAGCGAAGTGCTGAGCCGCATCCGCGCCATGCTGAAGAACGCGACGCCGGAGCACGTGCAGATGGATGTCAACCAGGCGCTCACCGAAGTGCTTGCGCTTGCCCGTCACGCGCTGCAGCAACATCGCGTTTCCGTCCAGTCAGACCTTCATTCGGGGCTTCCGAGCATCATGGCCGATCGGGTCCAGTTGCAGCAGGTCGTGCTCAACCTCGTCATGAACGGCATCGATGCGATGCGGGCGGTTAATGATCGTCCGCGCATCCTGACTGTCCGATCACAGCTTGACGATCGACGCAACATCGTCGTCAGTGTGGCGGATTCGGGTATCGGTCTCGACGCTACGAACCGGGAACACATTTTCGATACCTTCTTCACGACCAAGTCCGATGGGATGGGGATGGGCTTGGCGATCAGCAAATCGATCATTGAAGCTCATCACGGCCGCCTGTGGGCGAAACCCAAGGCCCGCTTCGGGACCGAGTTCGCATTTGCATTGCCGTCGTCCGCTGGAGTGAGCCTATGACCAACAATCAGTCAATCGTCATGATTGTCGATGACGACGATTCCATAAGGAAAGCGGTCAGGCGCCTGATGAAATCCTTTGGCCTTGCCGTTGAGACCTTTGCCTCGGCCGAAGAGTTTCTCGACTCGGACCGGCTGGAGAAAACATCCTGCCTGATCCTGGACGTGCATATGCCGGGCATGAACGGGCTCGAATTGCAGGAGCGCATTGCTGCATCGAGCCATGGGATCCCGATCATCTTCATCACAGCGTTCAATGACGGTCGTGCGCGCGCGCAGGCGTTGAAAGCTGGGGCAGTCGGCTATCTCCTCAAGCCCTTCGCCGACGAGGAACTCCTCAACTGCATTCACACGGCATTGAAACTCCCGGTAGGGGATGCTTCGCAACCCAGACGACAGTAAAGGTCATGCCCCATCATCGCGATACGAGCGGCGCGTAGAGCGCAACGGTATGGTTTCCCAGGTCACATAGCGGGCGGAACGATGGCCTCAGAGCGCGCAGCGGAACGCCGCATCTACATTGTGGACGACGATCGCGCATTCTGCATGTCGGTCGAACGGTTGCTGCGCTCGGCGGGTTTGACCGCGGTCTCATATCACTCGGCGTCTGCGTTTCTCAACGCGGTACCGGACATCGCCCACGGATGTGTCCTCCTCGATGTGCGAATGCCGGGAATGGGCGGCCTGGAGTTGCAAAGCAAGCTCAAATCCCTTGATTTCAAACTGCCGATCATCGTGATGACGTTGAAAGGCGATATGCAGACCGCGGTGAGGGCGATGAAGGGCGGTGCGGTCGATTTCCTCGAAAAACCCTTCAACGACGAGGGGCTCATCGGCGCCATCAATGCTGCCTTCGCGCTGGCCCCGGGGCTGAGCCATGATAGCGAAAGCATCGACGCCGCCCAACGGGTCGCCGCAATGAGCCCGCTCGAAAGCCAGGTGCTCGACGCGCTGGTCGCCGGGCGCGTGACCAAGCAGATCGCCTATGAACTGGGCATCAGCACGAGAACGGTCGAGGTGCA
>JAQGKJ010000220.1 GCA_028290165.1 Bradyrhizobium sp.
GCGCCGATGATGGCGTAATCGACCTTGAACTGGCCAATGAGACTGATCGCGGTCGAGCCGATCACCGCGCCATCGGCGCGCCGCACCGCACCGCCGGCCACGATCACCTCGATGCGGGGGTGCCTGTAAAGCAGCATCGCGACATTGAGGTTGTTGGTAATGACGAGCAGGTCCTGATGCGAGGTCAGCGCGCTTGCGACCTCTTCCGTCGTGGTGCCGATGTTGATGAACAGCGAGCAGCCGTTGGGGATCAGCGCCGCCGCCGCGGCGCCAATGGCTTTCTTCTCCTCGGCGGCGACGAAGCGGCGCGCCTCGTAGGCGAGGTTTTCCACGCCGGAGGCAATGATGGCGCCGCCATGAATTCGCGTCAGCGATCGGTGATCGCAGAGATCATTCAAATCCTTGCGGATGGTCTGCGCCGAGACCTCGAAGCGCCGGGCCAGATCTTCCACCATCACCCGGCCAAAGGCGCGGGCGATATTGAGGATTTCATTCTGGCGGTGGGTTAGTCCGGTCACGGCGGCACCTCAGACAAAACGCGCATCTCATGGTGCGGCCATTTCGGCATTCGGTCAACGCGGCAGATCGGCGTCAAAGGCGCTCCGATGGCCGAAAGGGAAACCTGGTTAAGGCGATCCGCGCGTGGGAACGCGCGTCTTATGCGTGCCAGGAAATATTTTGCTGGGTGGCTGCTTCGACGACTGGTCCGCCTTCATCGCCGCCAGTGACGACAAGAGCATCGCGCTTCCTGTCGTCAAGCCGACCGATCCCGTGATGATCCAGTACACGTCAGGCACTACGGGCTTTCCGAAGGGCGCGCTGCTGCATCACCGCGGCTTCGCCACCAACGGCTCGGACACTTCGGAGCGAATGGGGGTCGATCCGGGCGACGTCTTCATCACGACGATGCCGCTGTTCCACACCGGCGGCTGTGTCTGCTGCGTCCTCGGCGCCGTGTCCAAGGCTGCGACGCAGGTGCTGCTTGAGGCGTTCGAACCGGGCCTCGTGCTCGAACTGTTCGCGACCTATCGCGGCAATGCGATGGTCGGCGTACCGACCGTGCTGGTGGCGATGCTCGAGCACCCTTCCTTCGCATCATCAGACCTTTCGTCGGTCAAGGCGATCTGTTCGGGCGTTTCGACTGTACCGGCTGCGCTCGTCACATTGTTCGAGCAAAAATTGGGTGCGCCTTTCACCATCGTGTTCGGACAGACCGAATGCTCGCCGGTGGCGGCCATGACCATGACGTCAGATACGATCGAGGACAAGGTCGGCACGATCGGCCTGCCGCTGCCGAACATGGAAACCAGGATCGTCAATCCCAACACCGGCAAGACCGCCGCGATCGGCGAAATCGGCGAGTTCTGCACGCGCGGCTATCACGTCATGCTCGGCTATTTCAAAATGCCGGAGGCGACCGCCGCCGCGATCGATTCCGACGGCTGGCTCCATACCGGCGACCTCTGCGCGATGGACGCGCGCGGCTATTGCACGGTCGAGGGCCGCCTGAAGGACATGATCATCCGCGGCGGCGAGAACATCTATCCGCGCGAGCTCGAAGAATTGTTGTTTCGCCATCCCAAGGTCGGCGAGGTCGCGGTGGTCGGGCTGCCGCATGAAAAATGGGGCGAAGAGGTCGCCGCCTTCATCCGTCCCGCGCCTGGGGTGACAATCGACAAGGAAGAATTGGCAGCCTACATGCGCGCCTCGCCCGCACCGCACAAGACGCCGCGATACTGGTTCCTGGTCGAAGCTTTTTCGCTGACGGGATCGGGCAAGATCCAGAAGTTCAAGCTGCGCGAATTCTGGGCCAAGGGCGAGGTGCGGGCCATGTAACGGGCGAAGCAGCGCCGCATCACCTTCGGCTGGTCTTATTTCCGAGATCGACGGAGAGGACGTCGATGCCGGGAAGTCCGCACCACTTTCGCAGATGCAGCATGCATGCTTCACGCAATTGAAGCAGACGCTCGACAAAACCGAGCGTGACTGCAAGACTGCGCTCAACCAAAACCACGGAGGAAACGATGAATATCAATCGTCGTCAGCTGATCTTGCCTGCGCTCGCCATTGGACTGCTGAGCGTGGTCCCCTTGAGCATGGTCCCCGCCTTCGCGGCCTCGGCGGATGAGGATGCCGTCGCCAAGAATCTCGAGGCCTTCCGCACGGCTCAGGCCGCCGCCAACGCCGAGGCCCTCGCCGCCCTGTGCGCGCCCGAACTGAGCTACAGCCACTCCAGTGGTGTTATCGAGGACAAGGCGACCTTCATCGCGAACGCTACCAACGGAAAATCGAAGTGGTTATCGCTCGAATACAGGGATCCCAAGATCCGCGTCGTCGGCCCCGCCGCGATCGTGCGGTTCAACTGGGTGGGAGAACAGGAAGCCGTCGCCGACGGCAAGAAGAGCGCTACCAACCTCCACATCCTGATGAACTGGCAAAAGCAGGGCGCGGAGTGGAAACTGCTGTCCCGATCGGCAACCAAGCTCTGACCGCGTCACGACATCGGATCGCCTTGGCGGTCGCCAAACGGGCCCGGGTTCTCCGCGCGCCCGTCAAAGCGCCGTAAACAGACCCGTGCAAAGTGGCAAACGGCACCGTATCATCGCGGAACCCGCCACCGGAGGTAGCCATGTCCAGACGCCTGTTGATCACTGCCAGCATGCTCGTGTTTTCGATTTGCGCCTCGCCGGCGCAAGCCCCATCGCCCGATGCCATGACGGCGGCGCGTAGCCTCGTGACCACCATGAAGTTGTCCGATCAGTACAAGGCGCTGCTGCCGGCCATCCTGCTGACGCTGAGGCCCACGCTGACGCAGGACCGGCCGGAGATTGAACACGATTACGATGCGATGATGCCGGCGATAGCCGATGCGTTTGCGCCATATTACAAGACGATGGTCGACAGCATCGCCACCATCTATGCCAGCAATTTCACGGCCGGCGAGATGAGCGAAATCGAGGCGTTCTACCGCCAGCCGGTCGGACAAAAGCTTCTCGAAAAGTCGCCGGCGCTTGCGCTGCAGAGCAGCCAGGTGGGACAGGATGCGAGCCGCAAGGCGGCCGACGATCTGCGCGCGCGCCTCACCGAGGCGTTGCGCCAGAAAGGGCATAAATTATAGGGGTCTGTTTGTGCGGCACGAGCGCGCCAAGTGCTCGTGCATGAAATCGAACTGAAAAATGATGCTGTTGAGTTGAATCGGCGCACGAGTCCGACTCACCCCGCTCCGCTTCCGGGGAGAGATCGGATTGCGAAGCAATCAGCCCGCGCCAGGAGCCGCGGCTGCCGGAGCCGCCGCGAACCCCAACGCCGGGTCCGATTTTCCCGCGTTCACCGTGGCCTTGGCGGTGTCGATTTCGCTCGCATCGACGAACAGATCGGGGACCTTTCGGGCCCGATCCAGAAGCCATGCAAGCGCAACCATGATTGCCATGCCGCCAAAGCTGACAAGCAGTTGCATCCAGAGCGCGCGCGCGCCGCCCTGGGCGTGCTGAACCAGGATCCAATGCGCGCCAAAGGACAGGAATACGCCGAAGCAAAAAAGCGGCAGCGAATGCTGACCGCACAGAATCATCGGGCGCAGCCACTTGGAGGTGAGTATCTCCGATTTGCGCGGAAAATACCGCGAGACCACCAGCGCCAAAGCGAGGAAGTGGGTGAAACGCAGCATATCGAGGTCGGTCTTGTCGATCGGATAAATCGCCTTGATCATCCATTTCGGCACCATGGCATCCAGGAACGGGACGTGCCAGGTCATCACGATCAGGAACGCGAAGGCCATCCACGCCACCGCCACGATCAGTGCCGCGCGCGACCGGATAATGCCTTGCAGCTGGGTGATGCCGCCAACGCCACACCATGCCGCGAACACGAACATCAATTGCCAGGCGAACGGATTGAAGTACCAGTGTGTCCCAGGCGGATAGGAGGCGAGATTCCAGTCGAAAATGCGCGCGCCGATGTACAACAGGACCGAGCCAAGCAAGGTCCAGTTCGGGCGGCGCAACAGGCACCACAGGATCAGCGGTGAAGCGGCTATCAGCGAGATATAGAGCGGCAGCACGTCGAGGTCGACCGGCTTGTAGCGTAGCGTCAGCGCCTGCCCG
>JAQGKJ010000259.1 GCA_028290165.1 Bradyrhizobium sp.
GAAGCCATCATCGAACGCATCGTCGCGGTGTCGGCAATGGCGCTGATGGGGGGCGAAGCGGAGAAGACGCCCGCCAAAATGGCGGCGCGTGGCGCGCGCTGATTGAAACGTCCGGTGACGCGCCGGGCACTCAGCTCGCGCCGGGCTCGAGCGCCTCGATGCCGAGACGGCGGAACAGCGCGGTGTCGTGGTCTTCGCCGGGATTGCCCGCGGTCAGAAGCGTGTCGCCGACGAAGATCGAATTGGCGCCGGCGAAGAAACACAGCGCCTGCATCTCTTCGGTCATGGCGCTGCGGCCGGCGGAAAGCCGAACACAGGATTTAGGCATCATGATGCGCGCCAGCGCGATGGTGCGCACAAAGGCGATCGGGTCGATCGGATCGGTTTTTGCAAGCGGCGTGCCGGCGATCGGGATCAGCATATTGATCGGCACGCTCTCCGGATGCTCCGGCAGGTTGGCCAGCGTCACCAGCATATCGACGCGGTCGCACGCCTCTTCGCCCATGCCGACAATGCCGCCGCAACAAACTTTTATGCCGGCGTCGCGGACATGGCTGAGGGTTTCCAGACGGTCAGCAAAACCGTGCGTGGAAATGATCTCGCCGTAGTAGCGCTCCGACGTATCGATATTGTGGTTATAATAGTCGAGACCGGCCTCTCCCAGGCGCGCGGCCTGCGCGGGCTCGAGCATGCCGAGTGTCATGCAGGTCTCCATGCCGAGCGCCTTGACGCCTTCGACCATGGCGACAACGGCGTCCATGTCGCGATCCTTGGGGCCGCGCCATGCGGCGCCCATGCAATAGCGGGTCGCGCCGGCGTCGCGGGCCTTGCGCGCTTCGGCGACCACACGTTCCACCGCCATCAGCCTGGACGCCTTGAGGCCGGAATCATGATGGGTCGACTGGCTGCAATAGCCGCAATCCTCAGGACAACCGCCGGTCTTGATGCTGAGCAGCCGGCTGAGCTGCACCTTGTTGGGATTGAAATGCTGGCGGTGGACGGTCTGCGCCCGAAACAAAAGGTCGTTGAAGGGAGCCTGGTAAAGCGCCAAGGCTTCTTCGCTGGTCCAGTTTCGGCGAATCTCAGGGGTTTTCGGCGTCACCGACGCTGTCTCATTTGAGCGCACTACAAGCATCCTCCCCGGAAACATCAGGCGGCCCTGCGGCCGACCGACGCAGGCTATGCCCGATTGCCGGCGCTGCCGCAATCCTTGCCGTCATTTGCCGTGACAGGGCCATGCCGGCGGGTACTCCATCGTTATCGGTGGAATTAACCGCAATAGCCGAGCATGCAACCATAGTTCATTGCTTCGGTTGTCCTGGCAACCGGAGGAACACCTGATAATGGAAATCGCGACGAAGTCACCGTAACCTTTGACCAACGCTGTCGCGAGCGGCGAAGCTTGTCGCGCTCAAATGCGGCAGAATGAGTCAATGTCGCGGCCAAAAATGGACCGTTCATTGCTGATGTGTTTCGCGAGGCTCCATAAATTTTAGTTTAATGGTGTCGACGGATTGCGAACCTAGATGGACATCACTTGCATTCGGCGTTCCAGTGAATTTGATCATGGAGCTTTCCCCCATGTCGACCATCTCAGTAAGACTCGCTTTCGCACTCGTGGTGATCTTTGCCGCGCTTGGCGCTTCATTTGCGCGAAACACAGGCTCGGCGGCAACGCGAAACACGCCAACGACAATCGGTTCCAGCGAGGTGCGGAAATGCTTTCAGGGTAGCCGTGCCACCGCAGCCGAGCGTAACCGTGCCGAATTTGTTCATTCCGATGGCGTCTGCTGGGCCCCCCAGACTATCATCGACGGGCCGGGCGTTTAAGTGACCCGATGATGGGCTCGACTTGACTGACACAACATCAGGCGGGATGACTTCCTCCGGATGCACCCAAGACGCGTACGGCTCCCGGTTCAAAGCAACCGTTGTCATAAGGCAGCAGCGTGGCGATCTTCGACCGAGAATTTACCTATCGTCAGCGGATACAGGTAAGCACTGACGATCTTGCTGCAGCCAAGGCCGGCAGAAGAACTTGCACAATCCGCCTTGGCATTGCCCATGTGACCGCAGAGACGATCGATTTAACCGACGGCGCGGATATGCTGAACGTCAGGATCAAGTCGGTAACCACAGAACGATTTCGAAATCTTTCAAAGGAGCACGCAAACTGGGAGGGATTTGCGACGGTGGAGGAGCTTCGCAGGGATCTTGAAGGCTATTATCCTCGAATTGATCCCGATCAGCCTGTTACCATCATCCGATTTGAACGACTGAGCGGACAATAGGTCCAAAATATTGGACCGGGTGATGCTTCTCGTTTGCAATGCTTTCGGTCCGGACCGATCTGACGATCGCAGGATCGGGCGGCGCTCCTGCGGGACGGCGCGGGGCATCCGAGCGGAGCCCGGATCCCTCGCGCTATTTCCGCTACTCGGTCTTGGCGACGCCGTCGAGAGTGCTCTTCGCAATCACTTGAACTGCGGAATCGTCGGGACGCTTATGCGCGGCGGCGGTATCGGTGCCACCCTAGAAGCGTTTCCGATCCCGCTCGGATCGGTCACCTGACTTTGCGCGGCGCCAATTGCACCAGCGTTTGGTCGGCTCCCCATTGCGGCCGATCCTCCGCCTCGCGCACCTCCAACTCCACCTCCGCCTCGCGCAAATGAAGCGGTAGGCAAGGCCAAGACCACGAAACATACCGAAGCGATTTTTACCGCGGTGTTCGACATGAGAAACTCCATCAAGATTTCACCAGAACGCCGAATGCGTTTGCGGTCGATGTAGGTTCGAAATCCGCGGACACCATTAAATAAATTGAATTTTAGATTTCGGTGGCCGTCACCGGCGACTTCACAAATGACTGACAGTTCCGCGAACCTGTGAATGAGTTTATGCCCGCAGACCGGGCGACGCCGCTCACGGTCGATGCAATACAGGATCACTATCGTGAAGCCAGCCGTCCGGCCGACCGGACCGTTCCAATAGAGAAGCCAGCTTACAGGTTTTCGGCGCCATGGCATGGCGCCTAAAACCATGCTCAGAACAGTCGCGCAAATCGCGCCATGCGATGGAAATAGCGGATGGCCGCTGCAGGTCGCGGATGTTGATAGATCAATGAGCGAATCCCTGCACGCCGAGAGCCGGCCGGCGGAGGCTTATTCGAGCGACGCACTCCCGACGTCGCGGCCAGACATGCTTAAACGCCTTAACGTCACCCCCGCCGTTCTAATTTTTGATGCTGGCGTGCCCATCTATCCCGAACTGACGGCCGAACTCGACGTCATCAAGCGCCAGCCCATCGGTGGCCTGATGCTGTGCCGCGATTGCTGGGCCTAGGCCACTAGAAAAAACCAGCGCTCAGATCCAGGCCGTAGGTCATCAGGATGAATGACACCAATAACCCTGCGCCGCAAAACAGCGCGAGCAGCTTGAGAATTTCGGATTCTGGCGATGTTGCGGGAAAAGCGCGCGAGAGAGCTCTTATAATGGCGGTCATTTGCAACTTCCAATCCTCCGCCCCAATGATTAGGGGCCGATAAGGCAATTGGTAGATGAGTCTGCGCCCCGCGCATGTGAACCAGATCACACGGCCGGCCGAAACTCTGCAGACAGCATTGGGGCCGCCCGGACGGTTCACGCCAGCCCATGGCAATCAACGACACGACAGAGCTAGTGGTGATCGAGTAGAGATTGCACATCGTTATGGGGGCGTTGCAACGGTCGCCGATGCGAGTTCTTCCGAAAGTGCCTTCATTTCGCGTTCGCGAGATGCCTGACTGGGAAAAGCATGCGGCTGATCTGGACGCCGAAATGCTCAGGCACGGAATGATTTTCGAGGTAATCGACTGGTCAGAAGATCAGGCGACGCTGCCCTTTGCGTGGCAAATCGCTCGCACATCCGTTACGCGCCTCAACCCGGTCCGGCGTCCGCGCGACACGCCGATCTGGAAACGAGAGGCAGCGCTAAAATGTCGGTTCTGCGAGCAAGGGCGGGGGATACCCGCCTTCGGTACACATGATCAGGCTCGAGATCACGCACCCGGCTACGCGATCTTCCGTTTCTCGATGACTTTCCGGAAGTCCGTTGCCAGCTCGGCATAGTAACGAGCAAGCACCTCATAGAAGGCCCGCTGAGGAGCGTCGGTCGCCTGCCGAACCCACTCTTCGCACTGGGCGGCCTTGATCTCGTACTTCTCCACTTTGGTTTGAAGATCAGTCATCATGGCGCCACTCCACACGACACACCCACAACCTTCGAGAGTACCTTGGCATGCGCCGAAAAGATGGCGACGCTAGGGAAATTTCGCAGCGCCGGGACCAGATCGCCCGGACCACGTCGACATCTCCGCCATCCGCCGCGAAGCCCGGAGTGGCAGGCGGCGGCTGAAGCGCTGGGGCTGTTCTGGCGAAATCACCAGTTCACTCGCGGCCCGGAGTTTTGTAGAGCCCGGAGTTCATAAGCTCGCGGCCAATTCGCTCCTCGACACGCTGGATAGCCAAGTGTTCCTGGCTTACTTTCGTCGTGCCGGTCTTTATAGCACGGCCGATATAAAACCTGTATTCCCAGATGCCCGGCTCAACCGGTTTAAGGGAATATTCTATCCCTTTGTAATTCCTTGAGCCCACTGCCCATTCGGGAGCCGGACGATGAGCAACAACACTTGAAACGGCAGTGACAAGTTGCGCTGGCACAAATGGTTTGGTCAAAAGACCGCTGTTCGGAACGCCCTGAGAGGGCCACTGGTCGGCATTTGCAGCGGTGATGTAGAGGATGGGAAAGGCCGGGTCGATCTCTCTGGCCCGCTTCGCGACCTCCCATCCATCGAGCCTACCGAGTAGAGCGATGTCGACCACGAGCGCGTGGTATTTGCCCTTGTGTCCCCTTAGCAGGGTCACTGCTTCCTCGCCGGAAGCGGTGATAGCTGGTTCAAAACCGCCATCTGCAAGAGCGTCTTCAACAATAATCTGAATTGGGCGGTCGTCTTCAACCACCAGGATAACAGGCGACTCTTCCAACGAATTCACTCCCCCTATTATCCAGCGCCAGCTATGCTACGCAGAAATCAGGGATTCGTTCCGGGGCGAATATACAAAAATGTACTTAGGGGACTTCGCGCAACACGGTCCCGAAATTCTCATTTCAAATTAGAACCACCGCGAAAATCAAATTAGGCCACTGAGGGTTGAAACCGACCAGCATGGAACAGATCGGCAACTTAGCACCCTTCTTGAACTCGGCAGATGCAGCGCGGATTTGCCGAATGTCTGCTGCGGGGCACGAAACGGTCGTCGCAGGCGCGAGTGTTGAAGTCTGCTTCGTGGGGTAAAGCAGACATCACTTTGGTGTTTATGGCGACTTGCTGTCACTGGTCGCGCGGCTTGGTAATCGGCGGGATGCAGCTT
>JAQGKJ010000279.1 GCA_028290165.1 Bradyrhizobium sp.
GCGATGCCTGATGACGGGTCTGCGGGGCGTATATCGACGATGGCGGGGGCCTGCAGGGTCATATCGATTTTTGCTGTATTTCCTGGCAGGTGAAAAAACTTGGCAGACAAAGGCAGGCGAGCGTCCGCGAGAAAAACACGGTGGTGTTCAGGCTAGCGTAGCGCTGTGCCGTTGGCGAGTGGGAAAAGGGCGACCGGCCGCGTTCAATCGTATCCGGCCCAAATGAAGCCCAAGCGAAGAAAGGCCGGACGCCCGTGGCGTCCGGCCTTCTCGTTTGTCAGCCTTCTCGTCCTCAGCCTTCTTGTTTGTCAGCCCTCTTGTTTGTCAGCCCTCTTGTTTGTCAGTCTTCTTGTTTGTCAGTCTTGGGTCGACGGAATTACTTCGTCACCTGACCCCTGATTTCGCCGCCCGGATTGGCTGCGGTGTGGATGTTGACGTAGTACTTGCCGGCCACCAGATCGGCCGCCTGCGCGTCGGTCAGCGTGGCGCTGCCTTCGGCCGGACTCGAGGTGGCGTTCGGGATCGCAACCGCAACGCCGGCGTTCTTGTCGGCTTCAGCAGGCCCGTGGAAATGCGCGGCGGTCGCAGGACCCGAGAGCCCTGAATAGGTCACCTTCCAGGTCAGCTTCTTGGAGGCCGCATCGTAGTCGAGATCGGCCGTGCCCGCGCCCGCGCTCGCGTTCGGAGGCACTTCGGATTTGCCGCTCAGCGTTGCCTTCATCTTCTCGGCAAACGCGGGTCCGGCGAAGGCAATGGTAGCTCCCAGCGCAAGCGTAGCGAGCATGGTCTTGGTAGTCGACATGGTTCTCTCTCCCTGTTGGCGATGGTGCCAGTTTCAAAACAATGCGTTTCCGGTTTTATTCCCGGAAACGGCTTAAACGCCGTTATTTTCGAGCAGTGTATGGCTGGAATAGCAGCCATACTAGCCATTAGATTGAGGTGGACAGTGACGGATCGGTGAATGCCGCGACGAATTCTCTTTGGCTCCGCAGTGCTGGGCGCCGCCGCTCTCGGGGTTTACTGGTGGCTAACGGCTGACCCGATCATGCTGGCGGTCACGGCGCCGGCCCATACGCCGAGCCTTGCCAACGGGCTGACAACATTCAATGCCGGGGGATGTTCCTCCTGCCACGCGGTGCCCGGCCAGCCCGATCGCTTGAGGCTCGGCGGCGGCCTCGCCATCCCGTCGCCGTTCGGGACGTTCTATGCGCCAAACATCTCGCCTGATCCCGCCGATGGCATCGGGCGATGGACCGAGGCCGAATTCGTCGGCGCGGTGACCAAGGGGATCTCGCCGACCGGATTTCATTACTTTCCGGCGTTTCCCTATACGTCCTACGCGCATGCGAAAGTCGATGACATCCGCGATCTCTTTGCCTACCTGAAAACGCTTACCCCCGTGCCCGGCAAGGTGCGCGATCATGACGTGCCGTTTCCATTCAATATCCGTCGCAATATCGGGATATGGAAACTGCTGTTCATGGACGACAAGCCCTTCATGCCGGATCCGTCGCGCTCGGCAAGGTGGAATCGCGGCGCTTATCTCGTCAACAGCCTCGGCCATTGCGCGGAATGCCACAGCCCGCGGAATTTCCTCGGCGGCATCATCACAGCGCAGCGCTTCGCCGGCGGGCCGAACCCGGAAGGCGAGGGCTGGGTGCCCAACATCACGCAAAAGGGACTTGGCGAATGGAGCGAGAAGGACATCGCCTATTTTCTGCAAACCGGGGAACTGCCCGAGGGTGACAGCGCCGGCGGTTCGATGGCGCGAGTGATCAAGAACACCTCGCAATTGTCAGATGACGATCGCGAAGCAATGGCCGAATATCTCAAATCGCTGCCGCCAGTGGAAGGACCGCCGCGGCCGCAGAAGGCGCCGAAGAGCGCCGACAAGTCCTGACTCATGCGAGTTTTGTAATTCCGAGCTCGTCGGCAACCTGATCCAGCCCGCGCCTCAGCGCCGCCGCGATCGGAATCCCATCGCGTGTGCGGGCCGCCCGCGTTTCCCGGCTGCGCTCGCCGGGAACCAGAATCCGGTCTACGCCGGGCATCCGCTTGCTGTTGCGAAAATCACGCACGAGTGCGTCGACGGCAGCCTTGAACACGGCGACGTCGCCGAAGGCGGCGATGTCGATGGCCACGATCGCCTGTCCGGTGTTGGTGACGCTATCGTCATCATGGTTGAAGTCGATCACCTCGCGGCCCATAGCCGCGCCGCCGAGCGTGCCCGCGAGCAGGCCGATGATCATGGCCAGGCCATAGCCCTTGTAACCGGCTTCCATGCCTCCAAGCGGCAGCAGCATCCCTTCGTCGGCGCGTTTCGGATCGGTCAGGGGCTTGCCCTCGCGGTCGATCATCCAGCCCTCCGGCATGGTCTCGCCGCGCAGCGCTTTGGTCTTTACTTTTCCATAGGCCGCGACCGTTGTCGCCATATCGAGGATGATGGGCGTCTCGTCGCCGGCTGGTATAGCCGCCGCGATCGGATTGGTCGACAGCAGCATGTCGAGGCCGCCCCAGGGCGGAAGATGGTTGGCGTTGCCGACCGCGAAATACAGCCCGATCATGTCGTGCGCGAGCGGCATGGTCGCGTAAAGCGACGCGGGGCCGGCATGGTTAGAGAATTGCGAGTTGACCCATGCAACGCCGGTGACGCGCGCTTTTTCGATAGCAATCTCGGCCGCGCGCTTCATGACGAGGTGGCCCATGCCATTATCGCCATTCAACAAGGCCGTAGCGAGCTGCTCGCGCACCACGCGGATGTTTGGCCGAACGTTGAAGCCGCCGGCCTTGATGCGGCGGGCATATTGCGGCAGCCGGGACACGCCGTGACCGTCCGATCCCTGCAGGTCCGCTTCCGCCATTAGCGCGGCGACGGTCGTGGCGTCGGATTCCGGCAGGCGCAGCTTGGTCAGCGCCTCATGAATGAACGCTTTCAAGCGGCCGAAGGTGACTGTCAATTCGGGCAGGATCGGTACTCCAGTTGGAAAGGCGGCGGCTCGTCGCGCATCAATCCGTTCGGCGAGCGGGTTTTGATCGCGGGTAGATGAGCCGACGCCTAGCCCGCGCCGAACGCCTTGAAGGTGATGATGGTGTGGGTGTCCTGGATGCCCGGAATGACCTGCACCTTCTCGTTGACGAAGTGGCCGATATCGGTGTCGTTGTCGACGTAGAACTTGACCAGCAGGTCGTAATCGCCCGCGGTGGAATAGATCTCGGAGGCGATCTCGGCCTCGGCGAGCGCGTTGGCGACGGCATAGGACTGGCCGAGCTTGCATTTGAACTGGACGAAGAAGGGAACCATCGCTGTCGTCTCCGAAAGGGCGTCGCTTTGGACTCAATATAGCCGGCAAGAACTTGCTGGCAATAACACGTCGCGGTAGGGAAGGGATATGACCCTGGTCGGACGGCTGAAATTCGTGCAGGCAGACCGATGACGACGCCGATCGCGCTCACCATCGCCGGCTCGGATTCCTCTGGCGGCGCCGGCGTCCAGGCGGACCTGAAGACGTTTGCCGCGTTCGGCGTTTACGGCGCGTCGGTCATCACGGCGCTGACCGCGCAGAACACAAGCGGCGTGCGCGGAATTCACCTGGTGCCTGCGGACTTCGTGACCGCGCAAATCGATGCTGTTTTTGGCGATCTCGACGTCAAGGCGGTCAAGATCGGAATGGTGGCGCAGGCGACGACCATCGACGCCATCGTCGCGGGGCTCGCGCGGTGGTCGCCCAG
>JAQGKJ010000315.1 GCA_028290165.1 Bradyrhizobium sp.
GCGTTTTCTTCGAAAACACTATGGGCGCGGACCGATCAATCCATAAACACCACGGTCTTGCGACCGTTGAGGATCACGCGGTCCTCCAGATGATAGCGGATCGCGCGCGCCAGCACGCGGCGTTCGATGTCGCGGCCCTTGCGCACCAGATCTTCCGGCGTATCGCGATGGCTGATGCGTTCGACGTCCTGATCGATGATCGGGCCTTCATCGAGCGCGCTGGTGACGTAGTGCGCGGTGGCGCCGATCAGCTTGACGCCACGCTCATGCGCCTGATGGTAGGGACGCGCGCCCTTGAAACCCGGCAGAAACGAATGATGGATGTTGATGCAGCGCCCCGACAGTTTTGCGGTCATCTCGTCGGACAATATCTGCATGTAGCGCGCCAGCACGACGAGGTCGGTCCTGGTCTCTCCGACAAGATTCCCGATCGCCATCTCCTGCTCGCGCTTGGTCTCCTTGGTCACCGGCAAGTGATAAAACGGTATCTCGCCGAAATCGAGATTGCTGTAGGTCTCGCGCGGATGATTGGAAACGATCGCGGTCGGGATCATCTCGAGTTCGCCGGTCCGCCAGCGGTATAGGATGTCAGCAAGGCAATGATCGGATTTCGAAACCAGAAGCATCACCCGGCGGCGGGTGGCGCGGTCGCGCATCTGCCAGTCCATGCCGAAGCGTTCCGCAATCGCCGCGAAACCGGTTTGTAGCGCCGCCAGATTGACCGCCAGATCGGCGGCGGCGAATACGACCCGCATGAAGAAATGACCGGTCTCGACGTCATTGAACTGCTGGGCATCCAGAATGTTCTGCCCATTGTGGTGCAGAAACGTGGAGACGGCCGAGACGATGCCGGGACGGTCCGGACAGGACAAGGTCAGTACATATTGATGGTCGGGCATGGCGAGGCTTGATGACGATCCGGATGAGTTGGGAACCGCGGTTTGCGCCCTGCTCTATCACCGGCCACACCCTTGCGCCAATCCCGGCGAAGGCGTCATGATGAACAAACAACAGGCGATCGGCGTTAGAGCGAAATCATGGTTGACAGACTGGACGGCTATCGCATTCTGATCCTGGAAACGCGCGAGGAAGCGCAGTTTTCCCGTCTGCTCACCGAACAGGGCGCGGATGTCGTGCAATGCCCGATGTTCACCATCCACGACGCCCCCGATTCCGCGCCGATCGAGGCCTGGATCGGCCGCTTCATCGAAAAGCCTTATGACGATCTGGTGTTGATGACCGGTGAAGGGCTGCGTCGCCTGATGAAGGTCGCGCGGCGGACCGGGCTCGACCGGGATTTCATCGCGACACTCGGAAAAGCGCGGAAATTTGCCCGCGGGCCAAAACCCGGGCGGGCGCTGCGCGAGATCGGGCTGGAGCCACAGGTGACGACGGAGAAGCCAACCTCCGAAGGCGTCGTCGAGATGCTGTCGCGGGTTGACCTCGCCGGACATCGCGTGGGTTTGCAGCTTTATCCGGACAAGGATCACAGCGCGCTGATCAGCGCCGTCACGGCCCAAGGCGCCGAGGTCGATATCGTGTTGCCTTACGTCTACGACGCGCAGGCCGGCGATGCCAACATCGTCACTGCCATCGACGAGATGGCACAGGGCCGCATCGACGCAATTGCGCTGACCAATTTAGGGCAGGTCCGCCGCCTGGTAGAAGTAGCCCGGGCAAATCAGTGTGAGGCGCTTCTGCGCGAGGGGCTGGCGCAGACGCCGATCGCCTCGGTCGGGCCGGTCGTCTCCGACGAACTCAAATCGCACGGTCTGCGCACCGACATTCATCCCGCCAACGACGCCTACTTCATGCGGCCACTGATCTCGGCGATGGCCGAAGCGCTCGGCAAGACCGCGCCGCGCGCCAAGGCCAAGGCCTAACGGCAACAGCTGACTTGACGCGCCCGCTGGTGGCCTCAGTCGCCTATCGCGAGGGCGACAGCGAACGGCCTTACGCGATCGAACAGCTCGCGCCGACGCTCGGTCAGCACAACGAGGAGGTTTTGGGGCGATCTGCTCGGGCTCAGCGATCAGGAAATCGCGCGACTGCGCGACGAGGGCATCATCGGCAATGTCGCAACGTCGAAACAGAGCAAGGCCAAACTCGCGGCCGAATGATCACTCAGCCGCCTGTTTCGACTCGTTCAGATACGCCTGATAGGCCAGTCGAATGCCGTCCTCGAGCGAAGTGCGGGCGCGCCAGCCGAGTTTGGCGAGGCGACTGACATCGAGCAATTTGCGCGGCGTGCCGTCGGGCCGCGAGGGATCGAAGCTGAACGTGCCGGTGTAGCCGACAACCGCCGAGACCACGCGCGCGAACTCGGCGATGGTGATGTCCTGCCCGCTGCCGATGTTGACCAGTTCGTCGCTGGAATATGTCTTCATCAGATGGATGCAGGCATCGGCGAGATCGTCGACATACAAAAATTCCCGCCGTGGCGTGCCGGTGCCCCAGACCACCACATTCCGGCTGCCGGAAACCTTCGCCTCGTGAAACCGGCGGATCAATGCGGCGACGACGTGGCTGTATTCGGGATGATAATTGTCGCCCGGCCCGTACAGATTGGTCGGCATCACATTGATGAAATCGCACGCATACTGGCTGCGATAGGCTTCCACCATCTTGATGCCGGCGATCTTGGCGATCGCATAGGGCTCGTTGGTCGTCTCCAGCGGTCCCGTCAGCATCGAATCCTCGCGCAAAGGCTGCGGCGCAAGTTTGGGATAGATGCAGGATGAGCCGAGAAACATCAGCTTCTCGCTGCCGTTCAAGTGGGCGGCGTGAATCATATTGGCCGCGATGATGAGGTTGTCGTAAAGAAATTCGCCGCGCAGCGTGTTGTTGGCGACAATCCCGCCGACCTTTGCCGCCGCCAGGAACACGACCTGCGGACGCATCTTCGCAAACCATGCGAACACTGCCGCCTGATCGCGCAGATCGAGCTCGCTGCGCTTGGCCGTCAGCAGCTCGACATTTTCGGAGGCGAGCCGGCGCACCAGCGCGGTCCCGACCATTCCGCCATGTCCAGCAACGAAGACCGTTTTGCCTTTCAGCTCAAACGGGATTCTTGCCATTGGCGACCTCCCGCCTGGCAATCTCGAGATCGCCCGCCACCATTTCCTTGACGAGTTGCGCAAAACTCGTCTTCGGCTTCCAGCCGAGCTTTTCGCGCGCCTTGCTGGCGTCGCCGATCAGCAGATCGACCTCGGTCGGACGGAAATACACGGGATCGATGCGCACGACCGTCTTGCCGGATTTCCCGTCGATGCCGGTTTCCTCGACACCCTTGCCGCGCCACTCGATGCTGCGGCCCACCTCCGCAAATGCAGTTTCGACGAATTCGCGCACCGAACGGGTTTCGCCGGTCGCGAGCACGAAATCGTCGGGCGCTTCCGCCTGCAAGATCCTGTACATGCCCTCGACATAGTCCCTGGCGTGACCCCAGTCGCGTTTCGCGCCGAGGTTTCCGAGATAAAGCGTGTCTTCGAGACCGGTCTCGATGCGGGCGACGCTGCGCGTGATCTTGCGCGTCACGAAGGTTTCGCCGCGGATCGGGCTTTCATGATTGAACAGGATGCCGTTCGAGGCGTACATGCCGTAGGCCTCGCGATAATTCACCGTGATCCAGTAGCCGTAAAGCTTGGCGACGCCATAGGGCGAGCGCGGATAGAACGGCGTCGTCTCTTTCTGCGGCACTTCCTGAACCAGACCGTACAGCTCCGAGGTGGACGCCTGATAAAACCGCGTCTCCTTCTCCATCCCGAGAATGCGGATCGCTTCCAATAGACGCAGCACGCCGAGCGCGTCGGCATTGGCGGTGTATTCCGGACTCTCGAAGCTGACGCCGACATGGCTCTGGGCGGCGAGATTGTAGATCTCGGTCGGGCGGATCTGCTGCATCAGCCGGATCAAGTTGGTCGAGTCCGTCATGTCGCCATAGTGCAACAGGAACGGCACATTGCCGGCGTGCGGGTCTTCGTAAAGATGGTCGATGCGCGCGGTGTTGAACGAGGACGACCGCCGCTTGACGCCATGCACCGTGTAGCCGAGGCCAAGCAGATATT
>JAQGKJ010000334.1 GCA_028290165.1 Bradyrhizobium sp.
GAGCACGAAATCCTGCTCACCATCGAGGAAGGTGCGATCGGCGGCTTCGGCTCCCACGTCATGCAGATGCTGGCGGAGCACGGCATGCTCGACGGCGGTTTAAGGATGCGCTCGATGGTGCTGCCCGATGAGTTCCTCGATCACGATTCGCCGAACGCGATGTATGGCCGCGCCGGCCTCGACGCCAAGGGCATCGTCGCCAAGGTGTTCGAAACACTCGGCAAGGATTTCAAGGCCGAAACGGTGAAGCTGGCCTGACGATCAGGCGCCGTCGCTGGCATTTGCCCGAGCCGGCGCTGCCCACTGCTTCAAGTAAAAATGAAGATTTATCTGGCTGGCCCCGACGTTTTCCTGCCCGACGCTGTTGATATCGGTCGGCGCAAGGTCGAGCTTTGCGCGCGTCATGGGCTGATCGGGCTGTATCCGCTGGACAATGCCGTCGACCCCGCCGCCAAAGACGCCTCCATAAAAATATTTCGCGGCCTTGAAACCATGATGATCGACGCCGATGCCATCATCGCCAATCTGACGCCATTTCGGGGACCGGGCGCGGATCCCGGAACCGTCTACGAGCTCGGCTATATGGCCGGACGTGGCAAGCTATGCCTGGGCTATTCGAACGATCCCTCACCTTACGCCGACCGCGCGCGTAAATTCACCGAGGTGAGTTCACGCGATGGGCGCCTGATCGATGGGCAAGGGCTAACCGTCGAGGATTTCGCCTTGAGCGACAATCTGATGATGATTCATGCGCTCGATCTCTACGGCTGCGCCCTGGTGACGCCGCCGCAGGCGCCTGCGGACATCTGGCATGATCTCACCGCGTTCGAAACTTGCGTGCGCATGGCGGCGGAGCGACTGACGGCTGCCCACGCACGCGCCTCGAATTGAACTTAGGCAAGGCGATCCGACCATGACCCCTCCCCGCAAGCGCGCGGACCTGTTGCTGGTCGAGCGCGGCCTGTTCGAAAGCCGTGCCCGGGCGCGGGCCGCGATCGAGGCGGGCCTTGTTGTGGCCGACGACAAGCCGGTGACGAAACCATCCGAGACCATTGCCGCCGACGCCGTATTGCAGGCGCAGCCCGCGCATCCCTTTGTCTCGCGCGGCGGCGTCAAGCTTTCGGGCGCGCTTGAAAAATATCCAATCGACATCGAGGGTCACGTCTGCCTCGACGTCGGCGCATCGACCGGCGGTTTCACCGAGGTATTGCTCGCCAACGGCGCCAGCCTGGTTTTCGCGGTCGACGTCGGGCGCGAGCAACTGCATCCGTCGCTGCGCGGCCATCCCAAAATTGTCTCGATGGAGGAGACCGACATCCGCAGCTTTGAAGGCAAGCGTTTGCCGATGCGGCCAGATGTCGTCGTCATCGATGTCAGTTTCATCTCGCTGAAAGCCGTGCTGCCGGTCGCGCTGTCGCTGGCAGCGGCGCCGATGCATCTGCTGGCACTGATCAAGCCGCAATTCGAAGCGCCGCGAAGATCCAAGCGCGGCATCATCCGCAACGCGATGGTGCATCAGGAGATCTGCGACGACATCACAGGTTTTGCGGCTTCGCAGGGGTGTACCGGCATCGAGGTGTTTCCATCCTCGATCAAGGGCGGCGACGGCAATATCGAATTCTTCATCGGCGCGCGCCGTGGTTGAGCGGCTCGTCATCGATCGGGTCGGCCATTTCGGCGACGGCGTCGCCCTGGTCGACGGCGAGAGCGTCTACGTGCCGTACACGCTTGGCGGCGAGATGGTCGAGGTCGCGCCGGTGCCGGGTCATCATCCCGATCGGCGGCGCCTGCTAGCGGTCAAGCGCGCAAGCCCGGAGCGGATCACGCCGTTCTGCAAGCATTTTGGCGTCTGCGGCGGCTGCGCGATCCAGCATTGGGAGGCCGCACATTATTCCGACTGGAAACGTAATCTGGTCGTCGAGACGCTGGCGCAGGCGAAACTCGCCTGTGACGTCGATCCGCTGATCGATGCCCACGGCCTCGGCCGCCGCCGGATCACGCTGCATGCGCGGATGGGCACGCACGACGTGCTCAGGGTGGGTTTTGCGGCGGCAAATTCGCACGACATCATTCCAATCGATCGCTGCCCGATCCTCGATCCCGGCTTGAGCGGCGCGATTGAAGCGGCGTGGGCCCTCGCCGAACTGCTGATATCGGTCGGCAAGCCGCTCGACATCCAGATCACCGCCAGCGACAACGGTCTCGATGTCGACATACGCGGCTCGGGGCCGCTGCCGGCAAAGATGATCGGAACGCTGTCGCGCGTGGCCGAGCAACATCGCCTGGCGCGGCTGACGCGCCATGGCGAACTGGTGCTGATGCGCAGCCCGCCGACGGTCGCAATCGGCGCCGCGCGGGTCACCTTGCCGCCGGGCTCATTCCTGCAGGCGACCGTCGCGGGCGAGGAGACGCTGGCGGCGCTGGTCGGCGAGCGCTGCAAGCGCGCCAAACACATCGCCGATCTGTTCTGCGGGGTCGGACCATTTGCGCTCCGGCTTGCGGCGAATTCGAAAATTTCGGCATTTGACAGCGACGCGGGCGCGGTGGCGGCGCTGCAGAAAGCGGCGGCATCGGCTTCCGGCCTGAAGCCGGTCAGGGCCGAGGCGCGCGACCTGTTCCGCCGTCCGCTGATGCCGCAGGAACTGCGCGACTTTGACGCGGTCGTGTTCGATCCGCCGCGGCAGGGCGCGCAGGCGCAAGCGCAGCAGCTCGCGGCCAGCAAAATTCCCGTGGTGGTTGCCGTATCATGCAACGTGGCGACGTTTGCACGCGACGCGCGAATTCTGATCGACGGCGGCTATCGGCTTGAGGGCGTGACGCCGGTCGACCAGTTCCGCCACACTCCGCATGTCGAGTTGGTGGCGCGGTTTGCGCGCTGAACCGTTGAACCTCCGCTGCAGCCGGGTGACATATCCAGGTGACGAACGGACGGTGGCGATCGTCGCTCCCTGAAATTTCGAGCGACCTCCCGTTGACGTATCCGCTCGACGCGATCAAACCACCTCGTTAGCAATATCGCATTCAAGGGAGGCCATCATGGACGTCAATCCCGACAAACTGAACTCCTTTATGGGAAAAATGCTGGGCGAATTCGGCGCGGCGCTGAACGCCTCGCTGATGCTGATCGGCGACAAGCTCGGTCTCTACAAAACCCTCGCGGCGGAGGGGCCGATGAATTCCAGCGAATTGGCGCAAGCCACGGGAACCAGCGAGCGCTATGTCCGCGAGTGGCTCGCGGCGCAGGCCGCGTCCGGCTATGTCGAGTACGATGCGGCATCGGGAAGATTCTCGATGCAGCCGGAGCAGCAACTGGCACTGGCCGATGAGGACAGCCCGTATTTCATGGGCGCCATCGGCAATTTGGTCTCGGCGACATTCCTCGATGAGCCGAAAATTTTCGATGCGTTCAGGAGCGGCAAAGGCGTCGGCTGGAATCGGCGCAGCGAGTGCCTGTTCTGCGGCACCGCGCGTTTCTTCCGCACCGGCTACAAGCACCATCTGGTGCAGGAGTGGCTGCCCGCGCTCGACGGCGTGGTCGAGAAGCTGAAGCGCGGCGCCAGCGTCGCCGATGTCGGCTGCGGCCATGGCATCTCGACGCGGCTGATGGCGGAGGCATTCCCGAACTCGCGCTTTCATGGATTCGACTATCACCCGGGATCGATCGACGCCGCGCGCCAGGCGGCAAACGAGACGGGGCTCGGCGAGCGCGTGCGGTTCGACGTTCACTCCGCCAAGAGCTATCCGGCCGGAGACTATGACCTCGTCTGCTTCTTCGACTGCCTGCACGACATGGGCGATCCGGTCGGCGCGTTGAAACATGTGCGCGAGACCATGGCCGCCGACGGCACCTGCATGCTGGTCGAGCCGTTTGCCAACGACCGCCTGGAGGACAACCTCAACCCGATCGGGCGTATTTACTACGCCGCGTCAACGGTGATCTGCACGCCAGCTTCGCTGGATCAGGAAGTCGGCATGGCGCTCGGCGCACAGGCCGGCGAAGCGCGGCTTCGCGAGGTTGCCAACAAAGCCGGCCTGACGCGATTCCGCCGCGCCACCGAAACGCCGTTCAATCTGATCCTGGAGGCGAGAGTCTAGAGCATGATCCGGAAAAGTGGGAGCCGGTATTCCGAAAAGATCATGCTCAAACAAAGAGATGAGATCATGATCCGATTCAGTCTAATCGGATCATGATCCAGGACCTTTGCAGGGGTTCAGCGTCCCCACCTGTCCTGCCAGATCTTCTCGCCGATCATGCAGGAGACCCGCGGCTCTTTCCCGGCCACCGGGACAACGCGGCGCTCCGGCGTGCGGCCTGCGACTTCGA
>JAQGKJ010000340.1 GCA_028290165.1 Bradyrhizobium sp.
GTACACCCATGCGGTCTACTACGGCGCCGGCCGCTACACGATGACCCGAAAAGAAATGGGTACCCGTTACGGTTCGCTAGTAATCCGCATTCTGGCCAATCCGCAAGACCCCGAAGACATGAAACAGGTCCACGCCTTGCAAGACGCTATCAAGGTTGAGCAGAAGAGTTCCGGCAAGTATGAAGCCCCAAATTTCGACCCGGTCAGCCAGAAGAAGGTTCGTGACGCTCTCCTTGCGTTGGGCACGACCATCCTCGATAATAAGCGCATGTTCGGCGATCGGAGCGAGGTCGATCCGGTCCGTCACCTGATCGGAACCGCGATGCTTTGGGGCGGCCTTCCGGGGAAAGACGCCCTCTATCTCAACATCACGCCGGACAATAACGACGGTGCCGCCGTTTACAAGCTCAACGTCCAGGACGTACCCGTCGATGGCTTCTGGTCAATCACCGTCTACAACGACAAGGGCTATTTGGAACCCAATCCGTACAATGCCTATTCTCTGAACAACATCACGGCCAAGAAAAACGCGGATGGCTCGGTCGCCGTTCAGTTCGGTGGCTGCGACGGCACGATTCCGAATTGCTTGCCTACTATGCCCGGCTGGAATTACATGGTGCGGCTGTATCGCCCGCGCGCCGAAGCCCTGAACGGCACATGGAAATTCCCTGAGGCGCAGCGCGTGAATTGACCTCGGTCGCTGACTGGCGATGTCGGCCACTATGAAGAGCTCCCTTCGCCGGCTCAGTTCCACTCGGCTCCATCGTCGCCGCCGGCATCCGGAACGGCATTGTCAGGTAACCCGGGACTGGCGGCCGGGTTGGGACGAAATTGGTGGCATGAGCATTTCAAGGGAAAGATCATCGTGGGACACGATCTCACGGTCATTTAGACAGATAGGGCAGCTGGATAGCGCGACGGCTTCCTAAACCGTAGGTAGCATGTTCGAGTATGCCAAGATCGCCAAAACCTCTACAAGCGGTCGCGAGAAGCGTTGGCTACATCCGTAACGCGGCGGCTTAGTGCAGCAATCACCGTGTAACGCGCTCTAGCTAGATTCTCTTCACTGCCTCTGTTCATTTCTACAAGGAACAACGTGATCACTCCGAAGTTCAGGCGGCGCGATGGCACCGCCGTAGAGAGGGCGACCATCGAGGCGTTCAGACATGAATTCCACGGGCAAGCGTTGCTGCGGGGCGACGCCGGCTACGCTTCGGCTCGACGCATCTGGAATGCGAGCATCGATAAGGAGCCCGGCTTGATCGCCTGCTGTTCGGGAGTCGCGGACGTTGTTTGCGCGGTGAAGTTTGCGCGCGCGAATAATCTTCTCGTCGCCGTCAAAAGCGGCGGTCACAATGTCGCCGGCCGGGGCCCTGTGCGACGATGGTATAGTTATCGATCTCTCGGCGATGAACGGCGTTTTCGTTGATCCAGAGCTGCGGACGGTGCGCGTGCAAGCGGGAGCGCTACTGGGCGATGTCGATCGCGAAACCCATCTGCATGGCTTGGCCGTCCCGGCCGGCGTCGTCTCGAAGACAGGCGTCGGCGGCCTGACGCTTGGTGGCGGCGTCGGATGGCTGGTGCGCAAATACGGGCTGACCTGCGACAACGTCCTCTCCTGCGAAGTCGTCACCGCCGAGGGCGTGATCGTCACTGCTGATGCCGAGAAAAACGCGGACCTGTTCTGGGGACTACGCGGCGGCGGAGGGAATCTCGGCATCGTGACTTCTTTCCTGTTCCAGGCGCATCCGGTCTCGACTGTGCTGGGCGGCGTCATCGTTCACGCGCGCGACCAGGCGGCGGCCGTGTTTCGCTATTATCGCGATTTCATGGCATCCGAGCCGGAGGAACTGACGGCATATGCCGGCCTGATATCGACACCGGAGGGCATGCCGGCAGTCGCCGTGATGGCCTGCTATTGCGGCGATCTTGCCGAGGGCGAACGCGTCCTCAAGCCGCTGCGGTCATTCGGCTCGCCGCTCCTCGACGCAATCCAGCCGATGCCGTTTCCGATCATGCAGATGCTTGCCGATGAAGCGAACCCGGACAACATCCGCAACTATTGGAAATCGACTTTCTTGAATGAGCTGGGCGAAGAAACCATCGATCTGATCGTCGAGCATGGCAATCGCGCAGAATCTCCGCTGACCCAGGTCCTCATACAATTGTTCAACGGACAAGTGGGTAGAGTGAGCAACGCCGACACGGCGTTTTCACAGCGGCAAGCGGGGTATAATGTCGGCATCGAGGCGAAGTGGATCAATCCTGCCGAGAGCGAAAAACATATCACCTGGGCGCGCGCCTTTTCGGATGCGCTGAAACCCTATTCAAGCAATACCTACCTATTGAATTTCCTCGGGGACGAAGACCGGGATCTTATCCGGGGCGCGTTTGGGAGCAATCACGCACGACTGGTCGAACTCAAGACCAAGTACGATCCGACAAACTTCTTCAGCCTCAACCAAACCGTTGAGCCGAGACGCTGATCCTCTCGGCGCCGTGCTTTTGCGCAGCGCGGATGACGGCATTGTGCCGGCGACAAGCAG
>JAQGKJ010000355.1 GCA_028290165.1 Bradyrhizobium sp.
TTGAACCGGTGCCGCCCGCGAAACAGACGAAGCGGGTGTCGCCGCCACCAGCTTCATTCGGCCGCCGCAGCGCACAACGCGAAAAGGCGTCCGCGGTCCGGCTGCCGCTTCCGGCCAACGCGTACGCCTGCTATCGTCCTTCCGACGCAAAAATTTTTTTGAGGAAACCGTCCGCCTGGCCCGCACCCGAGGAGCAACTCATGACGCGCGCGCTTAAGGATTTCATCAGGACGCTTGGTGTTTCGCTTGGTCTTGCGCTTGGACTTTCCGGACTAATCCTTGCCGCAGCTTCCGGGCCGGCTGCCGCACAGAAAAAATACGGTACCGGCGTCACCGACACCGAGATCAAGATCGGCAACATCATGCCCTACAGCGGGCCGGCGTCGGCCTATGGCATCATCGGCAAGACAATGAGCGCCTACTTCCGGATGATCAACGACAATGGGGGCGTCAACGGGCGCAAGATCAATTTTATCTCCTACGACGACGCCTACAGCCCGCCGAAGACCGTGGAGCAGGCGCGCAGGCTGGTCGAGAGCGACGAGGTGTTTTTGATCTTCGCGTCGCTCGGCACCGCCAGCAACGCGGCGATCCAGAAATACATGAACACCATGAAGGTGCCGCAGCTGTTCGTCGCCACCGGCGCCTCGCGCTGGGGCGATCCCGAGCATTTTCCCTGGACCATCGGCTGGCAGCCGAACTACCGGGCCGAAGCGCGCATCTATGCGACCTACATTCTGGAGCATTACCCCAACGGCAAGATCGGCGTGCTGTATCAGAACGACGATTTCGGCAAGGACTACGTTCTGGGCTTGAGGGACGTGCTGCGCGACCAATACGACCCCATGGTCGTCGCCAGCATCCCCGACGAGGTCAGCATGCCGACGGTGGAGTCCCAGGTGGTGGCGATCAAGACCGCGAACCCGGATATCTTCGTCAATATCGCTACGCCGAAATTTGCCGCGCAAGCGATCAAGAAGATCACCGAACTGGGCTGGCATCCGATCCACATCATGACCAACGTGTCGGCGTCGGTCGGCGCCGTGCTGAAACCAGCCGGTCTCGACAACTCCAGAGGCATCTTGAGCGCCGGCTATCAAATGGATGTCACCGACCCGCAATGGGACGGCTATCCCGGCATGCAGAAATTCCGAGCCTTCATGGCGAAATATTATCCGGAAGCCGACAGGTCCGAGGCCGGGCCGCTCAATGCCTTCAATACCTCGACCGCGCTGGTCTATGTGCTCACGCGGTGCGGCGACAATCTCACGCGCGAGAACGTCATGAAGATCGTCGCCAACATGGATTTCGAGATCAACACGTATATCCCGGGAATCCGCATCAAGACGCCGACCGATTTCTATCCGATCGAGCAGGTGCAGATGATGAAATTCACCGGCGAGAAATGGCAGTTGTTCGGCCCGATCATCGACGGCCACGCCGAAGTTTCAAACTGACACATTTTCGATCTGAACCGCTAAGCGTTGTGTTACTCTGAAAGCATCAAAACATCGGCAAAAGCCGGGCTGGCCATCACATTCCTGGGGAGGAAACAATGGACCGCACGCTCGAACGATCGACTATGCGCAAGGTCTATCTGCGCCTGCTGCCGTTTGCAGTCTTGTCTTATGTGCTCGCCTATATCGATCGGATCAATGTCAGCTTCGCCGGGCTCACCATGCGCGGCGACCTCGGCATGTCGGCCGGCACCTTCGGGTTTGCCGTCGGCATGTTCTACTGGGGCTATTTCATCTTCGAGGTCCCCAGCAACGTGATCCTGGAAAAGGTCGGCGCCAGAATATGGATCGCCCGGATCATGATCACCTGGGGAATCCTGGCCGGCCTGACTGCCGTCGTGACGGGTTCGACGAGTTTTGCGATCGTGCGCTTCCTGCTCGGGGTCGCCGAGGCCGGGTTCTTTCCCGGCATCATCCTTTACTTCACCTACTGGTTTCCGAGCCATCATCACGCCCGGATCGTGTCCGGCTTTCTGATCGGCCTGCCGGTTGCGGTTGCGATGGGCGCGCCGATATCGACGGGGCTTCTCGGCCTCGATGGCCTGTTCGGCCTGCGTGGCTGGCAAGTCATGTACATCGCTGAAGCGATCCCGACCGTGGTGATCGGGGTGATCACATTTTTCGTGCTGACGGATCGGCCCGAGCAGGCAAAATTCCTGACTGCAGAGGAACGAAATTGGCTCGTCGCCACGATCGCCGCCGAACGCCGGGCCACCGAGGCGGTGCGCAAATTCACGCTGTGGCAGGCGCTTTACAATCCCAAGGTCTTGTTGCTGGCATTGAATTATCTCGGCATCGTCACTGCGAGCCTCGGCATGCTGATTTTCATTCCGCAAATGATCAAGTCGCTCGGTGACTACAGCAACATGACGGTCGGCTGGCTCACCATGATCCCCTATACTTGCGGCGCCATCGCCATGGTGGTGTGGGGACGCATCTCCGACCGCATGAACGAGCGGCGCTGGAATCTGTTCATCGGTTGCCTGTTCTCGGCGGCGGGGCTGGTGATCGCCGGCATGACCATGGGGAGCTGGTGGGCGCTCGTCGGAATGTCGATTGCCGCGATGGGCTTTTATGGCTCGAAGGGCCCGTTTTTCGCCATGCCGCCGATGTTTCTCAGCGGTGCGGGACTGGCGGCAGGCATTGCCTGGATCAACTCGATCGGCAACCTCGGAGGCTTCTTCGGGCCTTGGTATATCGGCGTGATGAAGGACCTGACCGGCAACTACGCGGGTGGGCTTTATGGGCTGGCTTTGCTCGGTCTGGTCGCCGCGATCATTTGCGCGCTGTTTCTGCACATTCCCAATCGGCTGCCGTCGTCGGTGGTCGGCGCGCCTGCCGAGTGACGCTGCAAAATATGAAGACCTGACTGCGAGCGGGGCGTTGCCACCGATTGCGTTGCGCTCCATTCGGGTTACAAGGGCCGCCTGCGTAACCCAAGGCCGGGAGCGGAGCCATGCAATCTGTTGTCATTACCGGGGCGTCCACCGGCATCGGCTGGGCTACCGCAAAATTGCTGCTCGATCGCGGGTTTCGCGTCTTCGGCAGCGTGCGCAAGCAAGCCGACGCCGACCGCCTCGGAAGCGAATTCGGCGCGAACTTTACGCCACTGTTGTTCGATGTCACCGATGAGGCCGCGGTGCTGGCTGCCGCCCGCCAGGTGCGCACGGCGCTGAGCGGCGAAACGCTGTCAGGCCTCGTCAATAATGCTGGGATAGCAGTCTCAGGCCCGGTGCTCGAGCTCGCCGCCGACGAATTCCGCCGCCAGATGGAGGTCAACGTTATCGGGCCGATCATCGCCACCCAGGCATTCGGCCCGCCGCTCGGCACCG
>JAQGKJ010000358.1 GCA_028290165.1 Bradyrhizobium sp.
CCTTCCATCCAGCCGGAATTGAGATACTCGCCGAGCGACTGCTCCGCCGGCACCCGCACCACGTCGAAGCGCATCGCCTGCGTGCCGCCCTCGCGCACGCCGATCACGGCCTGAGCCGTGTTGTCCAGCGTGACGGTATCGGGCGCAGTGAAGGTGAAGCCGAGTTTCGGATGCAGGAAGCGGTGGCCGCGAACGAAACCTTAGCTCGGGTCCTCGCCATAGACGATGTTGTCGATCGCCGTGAGATAGGTTTCGCGATCGCGTTCGCCGCCCTCCGGCGAGGTGTATTGCCTGGCATTGGCTTGCGCATTCTGGACGCGCTCCGGCGTTGCCGGGTGCGACGACAGAAAGTCCTGCACGCGCGGATCGAGCGAGGTCTTGCCAGCCTTCAGATCGGCATTGCGCTCCATCGAGGTGAGAAAGCGCGCCGCGCCGTAGGGATCGAAATGGGCGCGCGCGGAAATGCCGACGCCGATACCGTCCGCCTCGAACTCCTGGGCGCGCGAAAAGCTCGCCATCGTCAGTTTTGTCTTGGCCAGCGCCAGTGCGGTCAAATCAGGATCGTTGCTCATGTCGGTGACGACGCGGGTGACGACCGCGGCCTGACGCGCCTGGTCCTCGCGGATCGATGCGTGCTTGGCCAGCACATGCGCCATCTCGTGGCTCAGCACCGAGGACAGTTCCGAGGTGTCGCTGGCGAGCGCAATCAGTCCGCGCGTCACATAGAGTTGCCCGGTCGGCAGCGCGAACGCATTCACCGCGCCTGAATTGAGGATCGTCACCTTGTAGGCCTGATCGGGACGATCGGAAGCCGCGACCAGCCGGTCGACCGTCTTGCCGATCAGCGCCTCCAGCTTCGGATCGTCATAGGCGCCGCCATAGGAGGATAGAATTCGCTCATGCTCGCGCTCGGCGGCCGGCGTCTGCGCGATCACGCGATTGGGTTTTGGGCTGCTTGCGATCGGCGTGGGGGTCTGGAACCGGCCCATGTCGCCGCAGCCGGCGAGTGCCAAAGCCGCGCACAGCACGACGGGCGCAGCCCAAAGGCGGCGGCCAATCCCATTCTCGCGCCGTCCCGCAAACCCCGTCACAGCAGCTACTCGTTGGTACGGCGAGCTAGTTCCCGCCAAGCACTTCAATCTGCCCCACCCGGAGCACTTCTATACGTGGCCCGGTGCGCGCCTCGACCCAGCCACGGACGCGAATCCGTCGATTTTCGAGGGACTTAAGGACGATCCCCGCAGCCTCGAATGCCGCGATCATGCGCCTTGGAATAGTCACAGCAAAGCCCCGTGTCCAGTTTCGTCCGAAATTCAGGTAAGTCATTGCCCCGGCCTGCCGGACCGACAAGACCTTGCCTTCGACCACCGTGAAGCGCCCTATCCCGGTCAAAATATCGCCCGGACTTTCCGCGTTTTTTATGGCCGCGGGATCGGCCCAGGTTCCCTGTCTGGCCTCGCGGCCTGCGGCTTCCGCGGCATTGAGGGCCGAAACACAGTCCTTGTTGGTCAGGCTGCCGGAGACCAGTGCCTCGCCGCGCGTCAGGAGCTGAGCCTGCACCGAATCCTCCTGGTCACCGAGAAACACAAAGGCCGGCTGGCGGCCGTAGCGATCGGGGGTGTCGTCTTCTCCGCGCAATGTCACATCACGCCTGGCGATGATCGCCGACAGCGCCGCTATGCCGTTGGCCTCGGCTTTTTCAGTCCCGACCGGTTCGATGCCCGCCAAGCGGACCTCGCGGCCGTCCTCCAGGCGAAAGCTGCGCGGATCGATGATGGCGGCGACGCGACCCTCACCCTGCAGTTCGAAAGTACATCCCGCCGCGTTGGCCGGACAGGCCGCCGCCGCCGACATGAGGCTGATCGGCAACACCAGCGCGAAAAATCCATCGCGACGCGCGGCCGTTCCGGTCACCGGTTTCATGATGCTGCTCGCGGGCCGGGGAGGTGGCCGAATTCCTGTATGATGTACGCTAGCGACGTCCTGCCGCACCCCATCGGCAGGGAATAACGGGCTAGCCGTCTTTGACTTTAGTCTTCATCCGAAGTTTAAGTACCCCGTGTTTCTGCAGGGGGCCAGGCGATGAGGCGAGCGTTCCCAATTCTTGTAGCAGGCGCTTGGTCTGCGAGAGTGGCTGCGGGCGCCGCATGAGCGAATATTTCCGGCGGCAGCTTGCGGATTACGTCGAATATCACCGTGATCCCTGGAATTGCGCGATGCACGTATTCGGCATCGTATTCCTGTTCCTGGCCGCGGTTCTTCCCCTCAGCTGGTGGTCGGTGCCCACATTCGGCGCGCAAACCAGCGTCGCGATCATCGCGGTCTTGCCGGTCCTGATCTACTGGTTGCTGCTCGATGCTCCCCTTGGAATGGCGATTGTCGGCGCCGCGGTTTTATTGCTTTCGGCGGCAGCCGTGATCGTCAGTCATGCGTCTGTTGCCAGTGTGTGGTGGATCACGGCCGTGTTGATCATCATCGGCTTTGGTATGCAGGTTGTCGGGCACCAGGTGTTCGAACGCCGACAACCGGCGCTGATGGACAATCCCAGTCATTTGTTGCTCGGACCGATGTTTGTGATGGCGAAATTATTCATTGCACTTGGCTTTCGGAACGATCTTGCTGCCGTCATCCAGCAAGTTCCGCAAGCAACTCCGCGCAGCTCGCAGCCATACGCCGAGCAGCGCCCGGGCGAACCTCTTCGACACGCATGACACGAATACTCGTCACAGGCGGCAGAGGCTGCATCGGACAGCATCTGGTTTCGGCGCTGGTCGCGGCGAA
>JAQGKJ010000359.1 GCA_028290165.1 Bradyrhizobium sp.
GATGTCGCTGCACAAGAGATAGCGCCCGTCGCCGAACCACACCGGACCTTCGGCCCAGCGTAACCCCGTGGTCAGCCGTTCCACCACCGACAGCTTCAGCCAGTATTTTTCAAAGCGGGGATCGAGCGCATGGATCGCCGGATCGGGATAGTAGGTCGCCTGCTGCCAGCCGGCGCGCGGGGATTTTGTCTCGGACATTTGCTGTTCTCGTTTGTTGTTTCCTCACCAATGGCATTTGCTACCATTCGAGTGTTCCGGCGGCAAGCAACCGTCCTTTCCTCCGTCATTGCGAGGAGCGCGCATTCGCGCGGCGCGTTGGCTCGCAATAACGGAGGAGGGTACTGCGGCTTGCGGTGCAAACATCGCCGCGCCATACTCGCCGCAATTCCGCACAAACGAGGGATGAAATGCCACGCATATTGATGACCGGCGCATCGGGGGGGATCGGCGCGAGCCTGCGCAAGCTGTTGCCGCCGATTTATCCGGATCTGCTGTTGAGCGACCTGAAAGTGCCCGCCGATCTCGGCAGAGGCGAAAAATTCAAGGCGGCGGAACTGTCCGATCCGGCGCAGGTCGAGGCGATCTGCGAGGGCGTCGACGGCATCCTGCATTTCGGCGGCTATTCGGTCGAAGGCCCCTGGGACTCGATCCTGCAGTCCAACATCATCGGCTGCTACAATTTGTTCGAGGCCGCGCGCAAGAAGGGCGTCAAGCGCATCGTGTTCGCGTCATCGAACCACGCGGTGGGATTTTATCCGCGGCATCACCGGATCGGAACCGACGTCACCGCGCGCCCCGACAGCCGCTACGGCGTCAGCAAGGTGTTTGGCGAAGCGGTCGGCGCGCTCTACGCCGACAAGCACGGGCTCGGGGTCACCTGCATCCGGATCGGCAATTTCGGCGACAAGCCGCTCGATCATCGCCGGCTCGCGATCTGGCTGAAGCCGGAAGATCTGGTGCAACTGTGCCGGATCGGGCTCGATCATCCTGACATCCATTTTGAAATCTTCTACGGCGCGTCGTACAACGAGCGCTCATGGTGGGACAACCATCGCGCCTACGATCTCGGCTATCGCCCGACCGGCCGCGCGGAAGATTTCCGCGAGCATGCTTTTGCCGAGCAGGCAAAGCTTCCGCCCGACGCGATCGGCGATTTCTATCAGGGCGGTGCGTTCTGCGGCATGGAGTTCGACGGCGACAAGAGCGGGATCATCGACTGGAACAAATGACAGTTTCTATTTTGCAGCCCGATCGCCCCCAATCCGCCCCAGATAATCCGCCTTGCTGAACTGCATGTGGTCGACGCAGAGCTGCGCCAATGCCCAGCTGTCGCGCCCGCTCAAGAGTTTGATCATGAACTCGTGCTGGCGGCGCGACAGCGCAAGGCCTTCTCTGTCGGCGAGATTCTTGGCGCGCATCGGCAGCGTCAGATTCATGTAGTCCTGCAGGGAACGCACGAGGTAAGGATTGCCGCAGGCCGAGAACAGCGCGACGTGGAAGGCGTCGTTGGCTTCGTGGATTCCGCGCAGATCCTGCGCCTCGGCCCGCGCGCAATATTGCCGCTGCAGACCGGTGAGCTGTTCGATCAGTGTTGTGGGCGCGGGCAGGGCGATCATCAGCGCCGCCTGCCGCGTCAGCATTTCCCGGACCTCGTAGATCTGGCGCACTTCCTCGGCTGAATAAAACCGCACTGTGGCGCCGACGTTCTTTTCGCGCAGCACGATGCCCTGGCGCTCGAGCTGGAACAGCGCCTGGCGCACGAAATGCCGGCTGGCGCCATAGCGGCTCATCAGCGTGTCCTCGACCAGTCGCGACCCCGGCGCGAAGCGGCCGAAGATGATGTCTTCCTCGAGCCGGCGGATGACTTCCGCCTGTTCCTCCTCGCGGGTAAGCGCGTTGCCGTCCTGTGACGCGGCCTGCGGTTTCATGGGCGTTGGTGTGGGATCATCCCTGAAAATCAGCACGGCATGCTATCCATTGTCAATAATGACGGTCATTCCGGGCATGATTTACAGCATTCCGGGGTCCGACAATGAAATATTGACAATAATTGTGCGGACTTCATAAGTGGCGACACGGGATCAGAAGGAAATACCGCGATGGCTGACGGACTTCGCAAGGGACTGACGAGCTATGGCGACGCTGGATTTTCGCTGTTTCTGCGCAAGGCCTTCATCAAGGCGATGGGCTATTCCGACCACGCGCTGGACCGCCCCATTGTCGGCATCACCAACACCCACAGCGATTACAATCCATGCCACGGCAACGTGCCGCAGATCATCGAAGCGGTGAAGCGCGGCGTGATGCTGGCGGGCGCGATGCCGATGGTGTTCCCGACCATCTCGATTGCCGAAAGCTTTGCGTTCCCGACCTCGATGTATCTGCGCAATCTGATGGCGATGGATACCGAGGAGATGATCCGGGCGCAGCCGATGGACGCCGTCATCGTCATCGGCGGCTGCGACAAGACCTTGCCGGCGCAGATCATGGCCGCGGTCTCTGCCGATCTGCCGACCGTCGTCATTCCGGTGGGGCCGATGGTGGTCGGCCACCACAAGGGCGAGGTGTTGGGGGCCTGCACGGACTGTCGCCGGCTGTGGGGAAAATATCGCGCCGGCGAAATCGACGAGGCCGAGATCGAAGCCGTCAACGGCCGCCTCGCGCCGTCCGTCGGCACCTGCATGGTGATGGGCACCGCCTCCACCATGGCCTGCATCACCGAGGCTTTGGGCCTGTCGCTGCCGATGAGCGCGACGATCCCCGCGCCGCATGCCGAGCGCTTTCGTTCCGCGGAATCAAGCGGCAAGGTCGCCGCCGCTATGGCAAAAGCGAAAGGGCCAAAGCCCAGCGAGCTGCTGACGCCGGCTTCGTTCCGCAATGCGCAGGTGGTGCTGCAGGCGATCGGCGGCTCGACCAACGGTCTCATTCATCTGACCGCGATCGCCAACCGCACCCCGCATCGCATCGATCTCGAAGCTTTCGACAGGCTCGGCCGCGAAGTGCCGGTCCTGATCGACCTGAAACCGTCGGGCGAGCATTACATGGAGCATTTCCATCATGCAGGCGGCCTGCCGAAACTGATGGCGCAGCTTGGCGAGCTGATCGACCTCGACGCAAAAACCATCACCGGCGCGACGCTGCGCGAGGTCGTCGCTGCTGCTGAAGAGGTGCCGGGACAGGACGTCATTCGCGCGAGAAAAAGTCCGATCAAGCCGGAAGGCGCGATGGCGGTGCTGCATGGCAATCTCGCGCCTCGCGGCGCCGTGATCAAACATTCCGCGGCAAGCCCCAAACTGCTGCAGCATACCGGCCGCGCCGTGGGGTTTGAATCGGTCGAAGACATGACGCTGCGGGTCGACGATCCCGCGCTCGATGTCACCGCCGACGATGTGCTGGTGCTGCGCAACGCCGGCCCGAAAGGCGCGCCGGGCATGCCGGAGGCGGGCTACCTCCCGATCCCGCGAAAACTGCTGCGCACGGGCGTCAAAGACATGGTGCGAATTTCGGACGCGCGGATGAGCGGCACAGCCTTCGGCACCATCGTGCTGCACATCACGCCGGAATCCGCCGTTGGCGGGCCCTTGGCGCTGGTGAAGAACGGCGACATGATCCGGCTCGATGTCGCCAAGCGAAGCATCGACCTCCTGGTCGATGCCGCCGAGCTCGACAAACGCCGCGCGGCGCTGGCCCTCCCGGCGACGCCGGAATGGGCCAAACGCGGCTACGCCTATTTGTTCAACGAGACCATCCTGCAGGCCGACGAAGGCTGCGACTTTGACTTCATGCGGGAGAAGGGGAAGGACTCGCCATCCCCGGGATGAACGCCATTGCGTTCACCCGCGAGGTGCGAGCCCGCTTGGGCGAGCCCCGAAGGATGACAACCACAGCCCGTGTCCTATCCTTCGAGGCTTGCTCCGCTCGCACCTCAGGATGACGGCGGAATATGCGGCGCTACTCATCCTGTACCTTCCGCATCTCGCAGCTGCGTTTGCGTCGTTTGTTTGATTGACAATCAAACAACCCCGATGGGATGATCAAAGAAAACATAACATTGGGAGGGGAGACGATGAGCAATCTGAAAAGGATTGTCGCTGCGGTCGTGGCCGCATCCGCGATCATGATGGCCGCAAGCGCCTTCGCACAGGAAGCGAAACATTATCGCTTCGCCTACGATCAGCCGAAGACGACGGGCTATGGTATCCTCGGCGATATCTTTGCCGACAAGCTCAAGGCGCTGAGCAAGGGCACCATGCTGATCGATCAGTATCCGGGCGCACAGCTCGGGCAGGAGCCGCAGGTGCTGCAGCTGGTCAAGGCGGGAGACGTCGAATTCTGCATCTCTTCATCGGCCAACGCCGCGACCCTGTCGCCGCAGGCCGGCGTGATGTCGATGCATTTCCTGTTCCGCTCCGAGGCGCATTTGATCAAGGCCATCGCCGACCCCGAAGTATCCAAGGCGGTTAAGGCGATGATCGCAGATACCGTGCAGGGCGCTCACGTCATCGCGCTGTCCACGCTTGGCCTGCGCAGCATGTATTCCAAGCGCGAGATCAGGAACATCGGAGACATGAAGGGCCTCAAGGTGCGGGTGCAGGCGACGCCCACCGAGGACACCATGTTCCCGGCCTATGGCGCGCAGATCGTGCACATGCCATTCGGCAGCGTCTATACCTCGTTGCAGACCGGCGTGGTCGATGTCGCGGAAAACGGCGTCAACGTCTATCTCGCCAACAAGCACTACGAAGTGGCGCCGGTGCTTTCGATGACCGAACACGAGGCCAATAACAGCCTGGTCTGGGTCAGCGACAAGCTCTGGAACAGCCTGACGCCGGAACAGCAGGGCTGGGTGCAGGCCGCCGCCGACGAGGTCAACAAGAACCAGCCGGCAAAGGCGATCGAACTCGAGCATCAATCGCAGGAGAAGCTGAAATCGATCGGCGTGAAGGTCGTCACCGACGTCGACAAATCCGGCTTCACCGCGATCGCCGATCCTTATCTCGACAAGCTCGCCAAGGACCTCGGCCCGCACGCCGAGAAGATCAAGAACCTGATCCGGGCGATCAATTAGATCGCGAGCGACCAAACTTCACGCGAGAATCGCAAGGTGGGCAAAGGCGCTCTTCGCGCCGTGCCCACCTTGAAGCGACGAGCGCGATGGTGGTGGGCTCGCTTCGCTTGGCCCACCCTACAGAGCTTATTTCACAAGGGAGAGGGTGTCCCGAATTATCGATAATTTATGACGCATCTCGCCTCCAATCGGTTGGATAGCCGTCCAATCCTGGTGTTTTATTGACAATCCAGCGAGCTTGATGGGAAGATTGCCCAAATCAAAACAGGGGGGAAGCCGCACGATGAAAAATCTAAAGAGAACGATTGGTCTGGCCGTGGCGGCTGTGCTGTTCGCCGCAAGCGCAGGCGCGCAGGAGGCGAGGCATTACCGCTTCGCCCACGATCAGCAGCTCAACACCGGCTACAGCGTCGCCTACGATATGTTTTCCGCGAGGCTCAAGGAATTGAGCAAGGGCACCATGCTGGTCGACCAGTATCCGGGCGGGCAACTCGGGCAGGAGCCACAGCTCCTGCAACTGGTGAAATCAGGCGATATCGACTTCGCCATCGTCTCATCGGCAAATACCGCAACGATTTCGCCGCAGGCCGGCGTGATGTCGTTGCACTTCCTGTTCCGAAACGCCGACCATCTGGTCAAATCGATGGCCAACCAGAAAGTCATCGACGCGATCAAGGCGATGATCGACGAGACCACGCAAGGCCTGCACGTCATCGCCACCGGCTCACAGGGCGTGCGGAGTATCTACAGCAAGAAGGAAATCCATAACGTCGGAGATATGAAGGGAATCAAGATTCGCGTTCAGGCTACGGCCACGGAGGACGCGATCTTCCCGGCCTATGGCGCGCAGACCGTGCACATGCCGTTCGGCAGCGTCTACACCTCGCTGCAAACCGGCGTCGTCGACGCTGCCGAGAACAGCATCAACGTCTATCTCGTCAACAAGCACTACGAAGTGGCGCCGGTGCTTTCGATCACCGAGCATGTGGCCAACAATGCGCTGGTCTATATCAGCGACAAACTGTGGCAGAGCCTCTCCGCCGAACAAAGGCAGTGGGTGCTCACCGCTGGCGCCGAGATCAGCGCCAAGGAGCCTGCCATTGCGTTCGACCTCGAAAAGGCCGCGGCCGCCAAGCTGAAAGGTTTCGGCGTCAAGATCGTCGAGGACGTGGACAAGAAGAGCTTTGCCGCGGTCTCCGATCCCTATCTCGACAAGCTCGCCAAGGAACTCGGCCCGCACGCGGAGAAGATCAAGAACCTGATCCGGGCGATTAATTAGGGCGCGTGCTTTATCCGCGTGTCGTCCCGGCGAACGCCGGGATCCATACGCCGCGGCTTGTCAGTTGGGCTGCCGGCCTGATTACAAACAATTGAGGCCGGTGGTTATGGGTCCCGGCGTTCGCCGGGACGACGGGAGAGTTGCACGACGGAGAGTCACACAATGACCATCGCCGACAAACTGGTGCTGCAGCGGCAGCATCACCTGAAATGGCGGTCGTTCGACAGGCTCGAACTGATCCTGATGATCCTTTGCGGACTATTGTGCTTCGGCTTCTCGCTGTCGGTGACCTGCGACATTGTCACACGGACCATCGGCCATCCCTGGCTGTGGCTGCAGGAAGTCACTTCAACGCTGTTCATCTACGCGATCTTCGTCGGCGCCGCAGTCGCCACCCGCCGCAACGATCATCTGTATCTGACTGCGATCTCCGAAGCGTTGCACGGCACGCCGCGGCTGATCGTCGAGATCATCATCCGCATCGTGGTTCTCGGTGTCGCATTCTGCCTGATCTGGTTCGGCTACATCAATTACCTCCGGGGTTTTGGCAGTTTCCGGCTGCCGTCGGGGACGCCGATTGCTTCGCTTTACGCCGCCATTCCCCTCGCCGGAGTGCTGATCGCGCTGTTCACGATCGAGCAACTGGTCAACGGCATCACCAAGGGATTCGATCATCCCACGCCGCCGGATGAGGATTTCCCAATTCCGCCCGTCGACACCAACATCCAGCCGAAGGTGGGCCTGTGAGCGCTCCGGTCGTCCTCGCGTTGATGTCGTTCTGCTTCCTGTTTTTCGGCTATCTCGGCGTGCCCGTGCCGTTTTCACTGATGGCGGGGGTATTCATCGGGGCGCTGCTGACCGATGTGTCGCTCGCGGCGATCATCCAGAAGATTTTCGACGGCATGGATTCGGAAGCGCTGCTGGCGATCCCGTTCTTTCTGCTGGTCGGCGAGCTCATGAGTTCGGCCAACGTCGTGGTGCGGATCGCCAACCTCTCGCTGTCGCTGGTCGGGCACATCAGGGGAGGGCTGTCGCAGGTCGTCGTCGTCTTCAGCATGTTCTTCTCGGAGATGTCGGGATCGACCACCGCCGACGTCGCGGTCATGAGCCGCGCACTGGGCGGTCCGATGAAGCGGGAAGGCTACAGCCCCGCCTTCATCGCCGCCATCATCGCATCCGCCTCCACCATCGCGGCACTGGTGCCGCCGAGCATCACCGCCGTGGTCTATGGTGCGGTCGGCAACGTCTCGATCGCCGGGCTGTTCATGGCGGGCGTCGTACCCGGATTCATGATCGGCTTCGGCCTGATGATCTATTGCTATTTTTTCGGCCCCACCGGCATGCGCAAGTCGCGTGCGCCGTTGCGCCAGGTTGTCTTCGCCGCCGGCGATGCCGCCCTTCCACTGATGATTCCAGTGATCCTGCTCGGCGGTATCCTCACGGGATGGTTCACGCCGACCGAAGCCGGCGTCGTTGCGGTGGTCTGGATCATCGCGGTCGTGATTCCCGCGCTCAACCGCGGGCACTTGCGGAAGATTCCCTATGACTTCTGTCTCGCCGGGCTGATCTTTTCGCTGCCGCTGATCACCATCGGCGCGGCCAACGCCTTCGGCTGGATGCTGGCCTATCTGCGCGGCGCCATTGTGATCGCCGACTGGATCATCTCGATCGCCGGCAATGATCCGCATTACATGATGTTGCTGTTGGTGCTGCTGTTCACCGTGGTTGGCGATTTCATCGAACCGGTGCCGACCATCATCATCTTCATGCCGCTGGTGAATGCGCTGACCCAAGCCGGCGACATCAACGGCGTGCATATGGGCGTGGTGCTGATCGCCACACTGGCGTTCGGCCTGATCACGCCGCCTTACGGGCTCGTGCTGCTGATGGCGTCGAAATTCGTCGGCGTCAGTTTCGGCAAGGCGCTGCGCGCGGCGCTGCCGATCTACGTGGTGTTCCTGGTGACGATTTGCTTCACGATCTATTTCCCGAAGGTGGTGCTGTGGCTGCCCAAGCACGTGATCCCGGAATCGGTCGGCTGCTTCAAGTCGCCGGCGGGAACGGGGTATATTTGTCCGCAGTGAAATCTGTCCGTCGTCCCTGCGAACGAACGCAGGGACGACGCTTAGTCGGGTACCGCTAGCTTACTTCCCCTTGGTGGTAAATTTTTTCACCGCGACGTGGAATTCCTCTGTGAGCATGCAGCCGATGATCTTCTCTTCTTCGGCATCGAGTTGCTGCCTGGTAGGTGTGACCGGCGCCTGGTAGATGAGCGACTTGGTGCCGGCGATCGCGACCGGCGGATTTTGCGCCAGTCGCTCGGCGAATTTTCGCGTCGCCGCCTTCAATTCCGCCGCCGGCACAATTTTAGCGACCAATCCCCAATCAAGCGCCTGCTGCGCGGAGAAGCTGTCCTCCGCAAGGAATATCTGCAGCGCGCGGCGCGTGCCGACAGTGCCGACCATGCCGACGGTGCTGCCGCCATCCGGAGAAACGCCGATCTTGGCATAGGCTGGCGTGAAGCGGGCGTCATCGGCGGCGATGCAGAGGTCGGCGACGAAGGCCAGTCCCATGCCCGCGCCGGCCGCGGATCCGTGAACGCTCGACAGCACGATCTTCGGCATCCGCCGCACGGACTCGATAAATGCGTGATAATGTTTGAGCAGTTCGCCGACGACCGGCCTGATATTATCAGCGGCAGCGGCGGCGCCGATGGTTTGCAGATCGCCGCCGGCGCAGAATGCACGACCCTCGCCTTCGATCACCAGCACCCTTATATCGTCCGATGCCTCGACCTCCGCGGCGAGTTGCTCCAGTTTTTTGGCGATCGAAAGGTCGATCGAGTTGAAGGCCCCTGGACGATTGAGCGTGATGGTGGCGATCGGGCCCTCGATCCTGAGCAGCGCCGGATCGTCGGACGAGGAGGCGGTAGCGGGTGCGGGCGTCGGCATTTGAAAAACCCCGGATTGAGAAGGTTCGGGGCATTTAAATAGCAGAAGGGAAGAGGTGACAATCCCCGGCGAAGGCTGCAAAATGTACTTCCCTCACGGCGAGGAGGCGCTCTTGCGTCATCTCGAAGGAT
>JAQGKJ010000362.1 GCA_028290165.1 Bradyrhizobium sp.
CGACGCTGCTGGAATCCGACTTCGTGCTCGGTATCGGCAACCGCTGGGCCAACCGGCACACCGGGTCGATCGAGACCTACACCAAGGGCCGCACGTTCGTGCATGTCGATATCGAGCCGACGCAGATCGGGCGCGTCTTCAATCCCGATCTCGGTATCGTCTCCGATGCCAAGGCCGCGCTCGAATTGTTCGTCACGGTTGCAAAAGAACGGCGGAAATCCGGCAGGCTGAAGGTGCGTCAGGCCTGGCCCGCGGCCTGCCAGGAACGCAAGCGCTCGATGCTGCGCAAGAGTCATTTCGACAATGTGCCGATCAAGCCGCAGCGCGTCTATGAAGAGATGAGCAAGGCGTTCGGGCGCGATACCTGTTATGTCAGCGTTATCGGCCTGTCGCAGATCGCCGGCGCGCAATTCCTAGGGGTCTACCGCCCTCGCAACTGGATCAATGCCGGGCAGGCCGGTCCCTTGGGCTGGACGCTGCCCGCTGCGCTCGGCGTGCGGGCTGCCGATCCGGATCGGGAGATCGTCGCGCTATCGGGCGATTACGATTTCCAGTTCCTGATCGAAGAACTTGCGGTCGGTGCGCAATTCAAGCTGCCTTATATCCACGTCGTCGTGAACAACTCCTACCTCGGATTGATCCGCCAGGCGCAGCGCGGGTTCGAGATGGATTATCACGTGCAACTGTCGTTCGAGAACATCAACGCGCCTGAACTCGGGGTCTATGGCGTCGATCACGTCGCGGTTGCCGAAGGCCTCGGCTGCAAGGCGATCCGCGTCACCGACCCGAAGGACGCCCAGGCGGCGTTCGCGACGGCGCGCGAACTGATGGCAAAATATAGCGTGCCTGTCGTGGTCGAGTTCATCCTCGAACGAGTGACCAACATCGCGATGGGTACCGAGATCGACAACATCGTCGAATTCGAGGAGACCCTCGATTTGCCACTCGACGACACGCCGATGAGCCCGGACGGGCCGCTGCCGCAGCGAGGCAAGCTTCTGCCGGCCTAAAGGCGGCAGCTTCGCTCCTGATGGCACCGTTCGCCTGATAACTCCATGGACATTCGATCATGCCGAAATTTGCCGCCAATCTCACCATGCTGTTCGGAGAGCTGCCCTTCCTTGATCGCTTCGCCGCGGCCGAGGCGGCCGGCTTCAGCGGCGTGGAATATCTGTTCCCCTATGATTTCGAAAAGGCAGCGTTGCGCGAGCAATTGGAGCAGCACGGACTTACGCAAGTATTGCACAATCTCCCTGCCGGTAATTGGGCGGCTGGCGAGCGGGGAATTGCCATTTTCCCGGATCGGGTGGATGAATTTCGCGATGGCGTGCTGCACGCTATCGATTATGCAAAGGCTCTCGATTGCCGTCAGCTGAATTGTCTCGTCGGTGTCGCGCCGGCGGACGCAGACCTCGTTGAGTTGAATGAGGTACTTCTGAACAATCTGCGCTTCGCCGCAGATGCACTCGCGCGGGAAAATATTCGCCTGCTGATCGAGCCGGTCAACACGCTCGATATTCCCGGATTTTTCCTGAACAGGACACAGCAGGCCGTTCAGATCCTCTCCGATGTCGGATCGAAAAATCTCTTCATTCAGTATGATATTTACCACATGCAGGTGATGGAGGGCGATATCGCCCGAACCGTGCAAAAACATCTGCCGCGTATCGCGCATGTCCAACTGGCCGATAATCCCGGCCGCAACGAACCTGGTACCGGAGAGATCAACTATCCCTTCCTGTTTCGCTATCTCGACCAGATCGGATATCGCGGCTGGATCGGTTGCGAATACAAGCCGCGAACGTCCACGACCGAAGGCCTCGGATGGCACGCGATGCAAACCATGGCCACATAGTCGGGCACCGATAGGGAAGAGCAAAATGATTGATATTGGCTTCATTGGCCTGGGAACCATGGGACGTCCGATGGCTGGCCATCTTCAGGCCGCGGGACATCGCCTGTTTCTTCACGACGTCGCGCCCATTGCACCGGAACTCGTTGCCGCGGGCGGCAAGGTCTGCAAATCCGGCAAGGAGGTTGCGGAAGAAGCCGACGCCGTCATCATCATGGTGCCGGATACGCCGCATGTGGAAGCGGTTCTGTTCGGCACCGGCGGCGTTGCGGAAGGGCTCTCAAAGGGCAAAATCGTCGCCGACATGAGTTCGATCTCGCCGCTGGCGACAAAGGAATTTGCAAAAAAGATCAACGCGCTCGGCGTCGATTATCTCGATGCCCCTGTTTCCGGTGGCGAGGTTGGCGCAAAGGCAGCAAGCCTTACGATCATGGTTGGCGGGCCGGAGCGGGCGTTCAATGCCATGAAGCCGGTGTTCGAAAAAATGGGCAAGAACGTAACGCTTGTCGGCGGCAACGGCGACGGCCAGACCACCAAGGTCGCCAATCAGATCATCGTCGCGCTGACGATCGAGGCGGTCGGAGAAGCGCTGTTGTTTGCGTCGAAGGCCGGCGCCGATCCGGCACTCGTACGGCAGGCGCTGATGGGCGGCTTCGCATCGTCGCGCATCCTGGAGGTGCACGGCGAGCGCATGGTGAAGCGGAATTTTGATCCTGGCTTCCGCATCGAACTACACCAGAAGGATCTCAACCTGGCGCTGGAGAACGCGCGAGCCCTTGGTCTTTCGTTGCCCAACACGGCCGTGGCCCAGCAATTGTTCAATTCGTGCGTCGCGCATGGCGGCAAAGCCTGGGACCATTCGGCGATGGTGAGGGCGCTCGAGATGATGGCAAGCCATGAAATCGGAAAGACCTCAACGCAACCGGAGGCAAGTCAGGAGCGTCGATTGGCGCACTCTGTTTTCTGATAGTTTCAGGCGACCAGGCGCGCGCCGGGAAGATTTTCCCGCGGGGATTTTTTGTCAGGCTGCGTTGGCGTTGGATCGGCGCGAGCGCTGAACGGCCCAATCAAACCCGGCGGCGATCGTGAGGCCGACACAGGCGGCCAGCGCATCGACGACAAAATCCTCGAGCCGCGCATGCCTTCCGGGGGCCCAGAGCTGCAGGATTTCGACGACCCCGATCATGACGACTGCAATGAACGAGGTAAGCAGCCGGTTTCGTGAATAGGCCAGTCCGAATGCCAGCCCGACCAGAACGAAGGCCAGTGCATGCTCGCCGTCCTGACCGAGGTCGGAATGCGGGCGAAAGCGCGGCGGTCCCAAGGTGGCGAAGGTGACGGCGGTGGCCAAAAGCCAGGCGAATAATCGGAGGAGGGTCGTTGTCATATGGACGGGATAGCACAATTCATCGGCCGGATACCCGGTCACGATAACTTGCGATGCCCGTGTAGTTAATGCTGCCGGCTGGAACCTAGAGCGCCTGCCGCACCCCGAGGCCGAGCATAAATCGTTCCCTGATCTGCACCGGATCCCTGCGGGTGGTCCCGACCCCCGGCTTGTCGTCGATGCGCACCCCGATCAGCGTCGGCCCGGAAGCGGACAAAGACAGGTCGATCAGGCGCTCAAAATCCTCTTCGTCGGCGGCCCAGGCGCTGTTGGAAAGTCCGCAGCCGGCTGCGACCGCAACGAGATCGGAGACGGCCGCGGCAGGCGTCGGCTGTGCGCCGGTGATCTGGTAGACGCCGTTATCCATCACCACCATCGTGAGGTTGTTCGGCTTGAGTGTCGCAATCGTCGACAGGCAGCCCATCTGCATCAACAGCGAACCATCGCCTTCGAGTGCGAATACGCGCCGCTTCGGCTGCGCCAGTGCGACGCCGAGCGCGATCGGGAAGGCGAGCCCCATGCTGCCGAGCATATAAAAGTTCTGCGGGCGATGGCCGGCGGCCCAAAGATCAAAGTTGGTATTGCCGATGCCGCCGACCACGGCTTCCTCGTTCTTCAGCTTCGCGATCAGTCGCGAGGTGAGATCGAACCGGTTCATCACCTTGGTGTTGCGGGCAGGGGTGTTCTTTTCGCTGCTCATGGGATCGCTCACTTGTCAAAAACTTTGCCGCCGGTGAGCAGCGGGGACAGGATCAGCGCCACCGGCGCCTGCGTGGTGATGGCCTGCTTGATCGAGCGATCGACGATGAACTCGAACTCGTCGAGACGGGTTGCGGTGTGATGCTCCATCGCCAGCGAGTCGAGGACCGGCCGCATGGTGCGGCAGACCAGCGACTGCCCATAATTGAATTCGCCGAGCGTGCCCCGTTCGGACACGAACATGATCAGCGGTATCTGATAGGGGATCGCGAGCGAGGCCAGTACGTTCGCCAGCGTCGCGAAGCCGGAGGTCTGCATCAGCACGGCGCCCTTCATGCCGGCCATCCAGGCCCCGGAGACGATGCCGACCGCTTCTTCCTCGCGCGCGGTCGGGAAGGTTAAGAAGAACGGGTCGGCGTGGATATTCTTGATCAGCGTCGTCAGCACGCGGTCGGGAACGTAGGGCACAAGGCGGATGTCGTTGCGCTTGAGCGTTTGCAGCACCACCTCGTGCCAGGCCTTCTCGTGAGAACCCTTCTCGTGAGACGAGGTTTGTCCCTCGGCAGCCGCCATCGAATTCTCCCTCATTGCGCGACGATTTGTTCCTTCGCGAGTTGATCGCGGCCGTCTTGTCAAGGCGCCGAAACTTGACGCGATCCCCGAGATTGTCAACATGTCCCGATCGTGGCCGTGACCTGCGCGGGGTGGCGATGCCGTCGGCGTGCCGGCGTGCGATGACGCAGGCAACAAGAATATCGGGAGGGGTGACATGGGAAGGTGGTGCGGGATGGCCGCTGTTGCGGCGGCAATGCTGACCACGGTCGGTGGCGCGTCCGCGCAATCGCCATTTCCCTCAAAACCCGTGCATATTTTGGTGCCCTATGCCCCCGGCGGCGGCGTGGACATCCTCGCACGCACACTGGGCGACGTGGTTTCGCGGCAATGGAGCCAGACGGTCGTCGTTGAAAACCGCCCCGGCGCGGGCGGCCTGGTCGCGTCGCAGGCGCTGGTGACGTCCCCGCCGGACGGCTACACCCTTATTGTTGTCGCCAGCGGCCATGCCACCAATCCGTTCCTGTACCCGAAAATTCCCTATGACACGTTTGCGGATTTCACGCCGATTTCGCTGTTGGCTTCGTCTCCCAATATCCTGCTGGTGCGGGCCGATTCCCCGTTCAAGACACTGGGCGATGTGATCGCTCAGGCGCGCGCGAAGCCGGGAAGCCTGTCTTTCGGTCACGCCGGGACGGGAACATCGACCCATCTCGCCGGCGAGCTTCTGAAAAATATCGCCAGGATCGATATCAACGCCATCCCCTACAAGGGCGGCGCGCCCGCGATCAACGATCTTCTCGGCGGGCAAATTCCGATGTCGTTCAACAACGGTCCGGAATCGGTGGGGCAAATCGAGGCCGGCACGGTGCGAGCGCTCGCGGTCACTACCGCCTCACGGGCGTCGTTTCTGCCCAATGTGCCCAGCATGGCCGAGACCGTGCCGGGCTACGATACCGAGGTCTGGTGGGGCCTGCTCGGACCGGCCGGCATGCCGCGCGACCTCGTCGAGAAGCTCTCGCATGATTTCGTTGCGGCATTGAACACGGAGGCGGTCAAGGAGCGCCTGACCAAGCTTGGCGCGTCGCCGATCGGTAGCTCGCCGCAGCAGTTCGACACCAAGATTCGCGCCGATTACAAGAAATGGGGGCCGATCATCGAGGCCGCCGGCATGAAGGCCGAATGAACCAGATGATCCCCGCCTGCCTGCCGCCGCGCGACGTCAGCCGGCCGAAAGTGCCGCCGCCGCCGGATGCCTGCGATACGCATGCCCATGTGTTCGGACCCGCGGCGCGTTTTCCTTACGCCGCCGACCGCAGCTATACGCCGCCGGATGCACCGCTCGAAAAATACCTGGGCATGCTCGGCGCAATCGGATTCGCGCGTGGCGTGCTGGTGCAGGGCAGCGCCCACGGCCACGACAATTCGGCGATGCTGGATGCGCTCAAGCAACGCCCCGATCGTTTGCGCGGCGTCGCGGTAGCGGACGCCGGCATCTCGCCGGCCGACCTGCGCGAATGGAATCACATCGGTGTCAGGGGATTGCGCTTCAATCATTTCTTTCGCGACGGGCAATTGCACTATCGCGGCGGCGTGCCGCTGTCTGCGGCGCGGACGCTGGCCCCTGTGATGGCCGAACTCGGCTGGCATCTTCAACTCTGGATTGATGTGAAGGACTTGCCGGAGACGATCCCGGTTTTGCGATCATTCGACCTGCCGATCGTGATTGATCATATGGGCCGCACCGACGCCCGCGCAGGCACGGCAACGGCAGGTTTTCAAAGCCTGTGGCGCGCGGTCGGCGAGGGCTGGTGCTGGGCGAAATTGTCCGGCGCCCACCGCATCAGCCGCGACGCGCCGGATTATCCCGACGCGCGGCCGTTTCATGAGGCGCTGGTAGCCGCCAATCCGGAACGGCTGGTATGGGGCGGCGACTGGCCGCATCCGCGCGTCGAGGGCGAGATGCCCGATGCCGGCCATCTGTTCGAACTGTTTCAGCTGTGGACACCCGACGTGGCGACACGGCACCGTATCCTCGTCACCAATCCCGCAACGCTTTATGGCTTCCCGAACTGAAAGTTTCGCCAACAATGTCCGTCAACAACAAGCGCGTGTTCTACGTCAAATATCTGGCAAACGAAATCTACGCCGACATCCTGCGGGCGCGACCCGATGTGCGGCTCGACCGGCTCGAGAACGAAAGCCCCGATGAAATCTCGGCGCCGATCCTGGCGGCGGCGCATGCCTATCAGATTGGTGCTGCGCGCGACGAACTGGCAAAGCATTTTCACGTCGATGACGACCTGCTGCGGCGGGCGCCGAACCTGTTGATCGTCTCCAGCAATGGCGCGGGCTATGATCCCGTCGATGTCGAGGCGTGTACGGCCGCAGGCGTGCTGGTCGTTAATCAGTCCGGCGGCAATGCGCATTCGGTTGCCGAACATGCGCTGGGGATGCTGCTCACGCTGTCCAAACGCATCGTCCAGGCCGACCGCGCGCTGCGGCGCGAGGCGAATGTGAACCGCAACGACCTGATGGGCACGGAGGTGCAAGGCAAGTCCATCGGCATCGTCGGGCTCGGCAATGTCGGCCGCCGCATCGCCGCGCTCTGCAAGGGCCTGCTCGGCATGAACGTGCTGGCCTACGATCCCTATCTCTCGGCAACCGAAATGGCGGAGCGCGGCGGCGAAAAGGTCGAACTGGATCAACTATTGAGCCGCGCCGATTACGTGTCGATCTCCTGTCCACTGACGAAGGCAAGCCGCGGCATGATCGGCGCGCGCGAATTCGCGCTGATGCAGCCGCATGCCTATTTCATCACGACGGCGCGGGGTTTTATTCACGACGAGGCCGCGCTGGAAGAGGCGCTGCGCCACAAGCGCATTGCGGGCGCAGGTCTCGACGTCTGGGCCAAGGAGCCGCCGCCGCCGGACCATCCGCTGCTGCAGTTCGACAACGTGCTCGCAAGCCCGCATACCGCGGGTGTGACGCGGGAGGCGCGGGAGAACATGGGCAGGATCGCCGCCGAGCAAATGCTCGACGCACTCGACGGCAAACGTCCGCCGCGCATCATCAACCCCGAAGTCTGGTCCGACTACGCCAGGCGATTTGAGCGGACTTTTGGGTTTACGCCGGGATAGCCGTTCGCCGCTGGCGCGGCGAGGGGATACGCCGAGTTTCAGCAGAGAAGATTTCGACCGTTGCCGGTCCGATCGAGGCAGGAAAACCACTGCCGCATGCGGCCGCGGCGATGGGTGCTTTGCTATTTTTCCGGCCGTCTCGACATGTCGTTCGGGCGGGCTCATTTGTTTCTTCGGCGCCATTCTCCAGATACCTGGCTGGCGCCATAGAGGAAATCTGCGTCATGCGACAGTGCGCTCCGGCCCGTCCCGGATCGCGCGCCGTCTCGCCCATATCGTCGCCATCGCGGCCGCCAGCCTGCCGGCCGCCGGCGCCTAGGCGAACCTCAATCCCATTCGAGCAACTAGGTCAGCGCCACTGCCGCGGCTTGCGCGTCCGGGACCACGTCGTGATCATAGAGCCGCCTGCGGAACGCGGCATGCGCGGCGATTTCGGCGTCTCTGACACCGAGGTCGGAATAGGCGGAATCATAGCGCAGCCCGTTTTCGCGCGCGCCGCGCTGGACCTGCGCCACGCGTTCGCGGCGCAGCCGTTCGTAAGCGAGCAGGGCGAGAGGAGCAGTCGTGAGGTCCGCGCGCGCCAGGATCGTCGCGAGCGCGATGCCGTCTTCGATCGATTGATTGGCGCCCTGTCCGAGATGCGGAAGCATGGGATGCGCGGCGTCGCCGAGCAGGCTCAGCCTCTGTTTGGTCCAGACCGGCAGCGGCTCGCGATCATATAACGCCCATCGGAACGTCACCCGAATTTCCTTCAACAGCTGATCGATGCGCGGATCCCAGCCCGCAAAAGCCAGCCTGAGAACGTCGGGATCGCCGGGGGCTGACCATGATTCCTTCATCTCCTCGTCCGTCGGCACGAACCCGACGTAGTTGATGAGCTTGCCGGCGCGCACGGGGAAGGCGAGGAAGTGCCTTCCCTTGCCGAGCCACATTTGCCAACGGTCGGTCGGCCAATGCGCAATGCGCTCATGCGCCACCAGCCCCCGGTAAGCGACCGAGCCCGAAAACACCGGCCGGGACGACGCAAAGACATAAGGCCGAAGCTCGGAATGGATTCCGTCGGCGGCGATGACAATATCGGCTTCAACGGAGGCGCCGTTGGCGAACGACACCCGGGCCGTCTTGTCGTCCTGTTCAAACCCGGTGCAACGGTGTCCGGTGTGAACCGTACCGGCGGGCAGGGCGTTGGCCAACATATTCACGAGATCGGCGCGGTGCATGCCGAACGTCGCGTTCCAGCCTGAGGAGTCCGTTACCTGGACCGGCGCAATTGGCACTCCGTCATGGCGGAAATAGCAGGACTCGTGGCCCACCCGCGCGCCCCATTTTTCTACCGCCGGTTCCAATCCAATCCGCTGCAGATGCCGTACGCTGTTGGGCGTCAGGAACACGCCGGCTCCGATCTCGCCGATCGCTGGCGCCTGTTCGTAGACGGACACCGGGATAGCTTGTGCGGCCAGCGCATTGGCCGCGAACAAGCCCCCGATCCCGCCTCCGACGATGGCGACACGAGGACGGGACTGCACCATCATCGACTCCTGATCATGGAATGGGTGAAACAATTTGGCGGTGGCGTTGTATCCTCACATAGACCGAGGCATTTTGCCATCAAGCGCGGCTAAAGCCGCCGGGACATCGGGGAGGCATCGCATGTGCAGCGCGTACACCATCTCGTTGGCTTTCTTCCGCCGCTGTGTGGCCGCGCTGGCGCTCTTATTCGCTCTGTCAGCGCTCCCTGTCGGTCCGGCGTGCGCCGAAGACTACCCGGATCATCCGGTAAAAATCATCGTCCCCTTCGCTGCCGGAGGCACCGCCGACGCCGTTCCGCGATTGATTGGAGACTGGCTCTCGCGCAAATGGGGCCAGCCGGTCATCATCGACAACCGCACCGGCGCTGGGGGAAACATCGGCGCGGAAGCGGTCTATCATTCGGCGCCCGATGGCTACACGCTGCTTTCGTCGCCGCCGCCGCCACTGGTGATCAACCAAAATCTCTATCCGAGGCTTGGATTCGATCCGGCCAAATTCGAACCGATCGTTGTGATGGCGCAGGTGCCAAACGCACTGATCGTCAATCCAAAGAACCTAAAGGCATCGAGCGTGTCCGAACTCGTCGAATACCTGCGGCAAAATCCCGAGAAGGTTACCGCTGCGACGCAGGGCAACGGCACCACCTCGCATCTCACTGCCGAACTCTTCCAGGTAATGGCAAAGGTGAAGCTGCGTTTCATCCCCTATCGAGGGTCGTCACCCGCGCTTCAGGGCCTGCTTGCCGGCGACGTCGACCTGATGTTCGACAATCTCGGTAGTTCTCTGCCATTCGTCGAGGCTGGTAATCTCAAGCTGCTCGCTGTGGCCTCACCTCAGCGCCTGCCGTCACTTCCCGATGTGCCGACAATTGCGGAAACGCTGCCGGGTTTCGAAGCGGTTGCCTGGTACGCGATCGTGGCGCCGCCGGCCACGCCGAAAAGCATCACGGACAAGATCAATGCCGATGTGAACGAAGCCCTGCGTCAGCCTGAGTTGCAGGACCGTCTCAAGAAACTGTCGGCGGAGACTTTTGGAGGCTCTGTGGAAAAGGCCGTGACGTACATGCAGGGAGAGGTCGAACGGTGGGGTAACGTGATCAAGGCCGCGGATATCAAGCTCCAGTAGGAGTTCGCGGCGATGCGGACAACTACATAGGTCATGATCCCTGTCAAAAAATGATTCCACACAAGGAAGTTAAATCGGCCTATCTTCGCGCAACGGGCGCGAAAGGAAGGAGGATTCGATGTCACATTTTGTCGTTCGCTTCATGAAGGATGTGCTTGGCGGCAACGGCCGGGAGATCGAGATCTGTCAGCGCTCTCTGGAGATCGATGCTTCCAGCGAGGGCCAGGCCACGGAACTGGCAAAGATAAAATTCTGCGAATCCGAGGCGCTCTGCGACTGGTCGCTTCATGCCGACAGAATTCAGGTCAGGGAAACCGCCTTGCGGTCCTGAATGCCTTCCTACGAGCGACCGGCGGCGCGCCAAGCGGCAATTGCCTCAATCGGTGAGCAGGACAGGCCAAGACTCTCGGCCACCGCCTTGTTGGTGATGCTGCCGCGGTAAACATTCAGGCCCGCCCGGAGATGGGGATCCCGCGTCACCGCCGCGAAGCCATCGTTCGCGATCGCGAGGCCAAACGGCAGTGTCGCGTTGTTCAGGGCCTGGCTCGACGTCAGCGGTACGGCGCCCGGCATGTTCGCAACGCAGTAATGTATGATACCATCGACCTGATAGGTCGGATCGGCATGGGTCGTCGCACGGGAGGTCTCGAAGCAGCCGCCCTGGTCGATCGCGACATCCACCAGCACGGAACCCTGCTGCATTGATTTCAGCATCTTCCGCGTGACCAGTTTCGGCGCACTCGCGCCGGGAACAAGCACGGCGCCGATCACGACGTCGGCGGCGAACACTTCCTGTTCGATTGCTTCCGTCGTGGGGAAGCGGGTGCGGATTCGACCGGCAAACAATTCGTCGAGTTCACGCAAGCGGGGGATAGACCGGTCGAGGATCGTGACCTCCGCACCGAGCCCCACCGCCATCCGCGCGGCGTGCGTGCCTCCCACCCCGCCGCCGATCACGACTACACGCGCCGGAACGACTCCCGGTACGCCGCCGAGCAGAAGACCGCGGCCGCCCGCGCTCCGCTTCAGCGCTGCGCCCGCGGCTTCGATCGAAAGCCTTCCCGCCACCTCGCTCATCGGAGCGAGCAGCGGCAGGCCTCCCTTCGCATCCGTGACCGTCTCATAGGCGATTGCCGTGCAGCCTGAAGCCATCAGGCCCCGGGCCTGCTCCGGGTCCGGCGCCAGATGCAGATAGGTGAAGATGATCTGACCCTCGCGCAACTGGATCCATTCGCGCGCCTGCGGCTCCTTGACCTTCACGATCATGTCGCTGGTTGTGAAAATCTCGGCCGCGGTGTCGGCGATGGCGGCGCCGGCCTTGCGGTAGGCCTCATCGCTCGCGCCGATACCGCCGCCCGCATTGGTCTCGACCGTGACGCTGTGGCCCGCGGCGACATATTCGCGAACGGTGCCGGGGGTGAGGCCGACGCGATATTCGTGGATCTTGATCTCCTTTGGCACTCCGACGCGCATCGCGGCCTCCCCTTGTTTGAAAACCATGCTGGTAATTTAGGGAAGATTCGGGTTTGAAACCCTGCGAGCGCGGTGCTTTAATCCGATTTATAGCTGGAAATCGGCACTAATTCCGATATTGGCGCAGGAATCCAAACACATGAAGGTCGATCATATCGATACGACGATCCTCTCTGAGCTTACCATCAATGCACGGGCAAGCCAGGTCGACCTCGCCGAGCGCGTCGGGCTCTCGAGCACGGCGATCGCCCGGCGGCAGAAGGCGCTGGAGGAAGAAGGTTTTATCCTCGGCTATCAGGCCGTGCTTGATTTGACGCGTTTTGGTCTCACGACCACCGTTCTGGTCAGGGTCACTCTCGAAAGCCAAAACGAGGACGCGTTAAAATCGTTCGAAGCAGCCGTATTCGACTGTCCGTCGGTGGTTCGATGCTTCCTGATGTCGGGAAGCGACGACTACATTGTCATTGTGATGGCGCGCGACATCGAGGATTTTGAGCGCATTCACCGCA
>JAQGKJ010000386.1 GCA_028290165.1 Bradyrhizobium sp.
TCTCCTACCTCTCTCTCCACCGACGCAACTGGCAGACAGCGGTGCCGCTCTGCTCCCTCGCCCCGCCCTTTCGGGGAGAGGGTTGGGGTGAGGGGCAAGCCGCAGGCACGAACCTCACTTCTTCGTCTTGCCAGAGTCTTTCACGGCCTCGAACGTCTGGAATTCGACGTTGTAGAGTTCGCCGTCGACCTTCTCGACCTTGCGGATGTAGATGTTCTGGACGATGTCGCGGGTTTCCGGGTCGATCGAAATCGGGCCGCGCGGGCTTTCCCACTTCATCCCCTTCATGGCCTCGACCAGCGCATCGCCGTCGGTCTTGCCGCCGGTCTTTTTCAGCGCCTCATAGATCAGGTGGATGCCGTCATAGCCGCTCACCGCCATGAAGCCCGGGCGCGAGCCGAAGGCCTTCTTGTAGGCGGCAACGAAATCCTTGTTCATTTGGGAGGGATGGGCTGCGGAATACAGATGCGCGGTGACGGTGCCGAGCGCCGCATCGCCCATGCCGTTGAGCAGATCGTCGTCCATCACGTCGCCCGGCCCGATCACCTTGATGCCCGTCTTGTCGAGCCCGCGTTCGGCATATTGCTTCATGAAGTTACCGCCCTGGCCTGCCGGCACGAACACGAACATGGCGTCGGGCTTGGCATCCTTCATCCGCTGCAGGAACGGCGCGAAGTCGGGATTGGCCAAGGGCACCTTGACCTCTTCGACGACCTCGCCGCCGCCGGCAGTAAAATTCTGCTTGAAGAAATTCAGCGCGTCATTGCCGGGCGCATAATCGGAAGTCAGCGTTGCGACTTTCTTGATGCCGTTCTTGACCGCCCAGTCGGCGATAATGGTGGAGGACTGCGCCAGCGTAAAACTGGTGCGCACGATATAGGGCGAGCGCTCGGTGATGATCGAGGTGCCCGCCGCCATCACGATTTCCGGGATCTTCCCTTGCGTCGCCAGCGGCGCCGCCGCCAGTGCTGCCGGCGTGACCCCGAAACCGGCGATGAAATTGACCTTGTCGTTGACGATCAGCTCCTGCGCGAGGCGCTTGGTGTTGTCGGGCACCGCCGCGTCGTCCTTGAGGATGACTTCGATCTTCTTGCCGGCGACGGTGTCGCCGTTCTGCTGCATGAACAGCTTGACCGCATTGTCGATCTGCTTGCCGGTCGATGCCTGACCGCCGGTCATCGGCAGGATCAGGCCGACCTTCACGGTCTCCTGCGCATGCGCGGGCGCCAAAACCGACGCAAACCCAACCGCGCCAGCAATGGCGATGCCGGCTGCGGCCTGCGACAACGTCTTCGTGCGAATGAACATGAACGCTCTCCCCTGTCGGTCTCGTGCCTCGAACCGAGTCCCCGGCCCTTGCCCCACCATAACCCAGATTATTCAGCCGTGTACCGGCGCGGCATGGCGTCTTAAGCGCGCGACGATGTCAATCTCGATGATCGGCGCGCTTGTTGCGACCGGGCGACGCGGATTTCGTGCCCGATCCCTCGGCAGCAGATCAAATTTTTGGAGACGGCACTTTTCCAGGTATTTTGATACCTTACACTCTCAGATAAGCCAATTTTACCGTTTTAGGGAGTACGGTCGGCTCGCGAAACCGGGCTGAGGGGGCATCATAAGCACACCATATCCATATCCGTCGGGGAAGTGAGCAAACCACACCCCGTACAGTCCGATTGCAAGTCCACCGCGTAAGGTTGCGATGTATCGCAATATGCCAACCAGCGTCCGCCTTCTGGCAATCCTGCTCGCCGTCGCGTGCCTCGCGTGCGGGCTGAGCGGCTGCGGGACCATCAACGCGAAGCTCACCGATGGATTGGGCGAGTATATCCCGCAATGGGCCGGCGGCTTGCCCCCGGATGCACCGCCGCGGCCCGGCACAGCGAAATACGAAGAGTTCATGCGAGAGCGGGAAAGAAAACGCCTCGAGCCCGCGGTGCCGACGGATACCTCGGCCAGATCGAACGCCTCGCCCAACGCCTCGCTCGACCCCGTACACTAGAGCATGACCGATTCAACCTAATCGGATCATGATCTAGCCGCGCGGGGTTTGTGTTAACGCTGCGCCGTCAACATGAACGCGAGTAGGCGGGTGGACGCAAAAACCAGGACCGAGCCAGCGCAAAGCCTGATCCTGGGCGCAACCGGGCTGGTCGGCGGCTATATCCTCGAGCATCTCATGCGCGGCGGCGAGCGTCCGCTGGCGCTGTCGCGATCGCCGCAATCCAGGGCTGGCGTCGATTGGTTTTGCGGAGATCTGGAGCAGCCGGACACCTTAAGGTTTCCACCGTTTGCAACCCTCTACTGTACCGCCGACGCGAAGCTGTTGCCGGCGGCGCTTCCGCATCTGTTCAACCCATCATTGATGCGGGCGGTCGTTTTCAGTTCGACCAGCGTCATCACCAAACTGGATAGCGAGGTTGTTGCCGAGCGGGAAATGTTGAAAACTCTCGCCGAGGCCGAACAAAAGATCGCCGCGGCCTGCGAACAGAACAATGTGGCCTGGACGATACTGCGCCCGACATTGATCTACGCCGAGGGCCGCGACACCAATGTCACGCCGCTGTCGCGGCTGATCCGCCGCTTCGGGGTCATGCCGCTGGTCGGCGGGGCGCCCGGCTTGCGGCAGCCGGTACATGCGGAGGACCTGGCGATCGGGGCCATTGCCGCGGCATCGAGTCCTGCCGCCGCAAACGCGTTCTATTCGCTGCCCGGAGGCGAGACGCTCTCGTACCGGGAAATGGTCGGCCGGATCTTTGACGGACTGCGAAAACCACGGCGCACGGTTGCAATACCCGTCGGTTTGTGGCGAGCGATCTTCCTGCTCGCCAAACCGCTTTTCCCAGGGGCGAATGTGGCGATGGGCATCCGCATGAAGAAAGACATGGTTTTTGACTCCACACCCGCCGTCCGGGACTTCGG
>JAQGKJ010000435.1 GCA_028290165.1 Bradyrhizobium sp.
AGGATGATCTGCTTTGGAGTGTGGGTGTCTCCCTGTGCGACGATTGTCTTGCGGTTCTTGCCGTCGATGTCGGCGCGCTCGATGGACCCGTCATTCAGGCTTGGGATGCCCGTGTTGGTCCAGAAGATATAGCGAGCCTCAGCATCGACGACGATGCCGTCGGGCAAGTGGCAATCCGACACGATGGTTTCTCGTGCGGAGCCGTCCGTATTCATGGCGTGAATGCGGCCCGCGTTCAGTTCAAGGACAAAGAGACGAGGGACGACGGCGCTGGCGCCGGCGCTTCGATTGTTCTTCTTGACGGCTTCAGACATGTGGCACCCGTATGGTGATCTGACGCGAAATTGGTCAGCGCTTGACCGCGACTGTGCCGCGAATACTTGCCACGATATTGAATGGGACGATCGTCGCTGTAACGGTTGTGCTTCTTCATCGCTGTCGTACAGCGTGGCTCATCCCTGCCGCGCACTTGCACATTTCGTACGCGGAGGATATTTTGGAACCGGTCTATGACCGGTTCACAGAGGGGTTTTGCGACTGCGGACATGCGGACCGCGCGAGCCCCGCTCGACACGCTCCCGCAGTGTCTTCCGTAACGCTTATTTGCTGGCGCGAAATTGACCGCACGGACATGCAAATCGGAGCGCGTCCAGACAAGCGGCGAATCCGCGTGCCGGCTAAGTCACGGTGCCGCCACGTCAGACAAGGCGCATGGAGGTCCGGCGAGGCCTAACAACCAAGACGGTCCCGAACTAAGTGGAGTCAGGCATGGACATGCCGACCTCTGGTGAGGAAATTCAAAGTACGTCCGTCGCACCAAGTGACAGACAGAACGAGAACACGCGCACGGCGACCCGTGCTCCTTCCATTATCGTCGGTATCGTTGCAGCTGTCGTTGTGGCGCTATCCGTCTTCTATCTCTTGCGACCGGAACCACTTCTCGTGCAGGGTGAGGTCGATGCAACACGCCTCGATATAGCCGCGCGTGTCGACGGACGGGTGAAGGAAATCCCTGTCGAACGCGGCCAGAACGTTCCTGCAGGAGCAGTCCTCGTAGGGATCGACAATCCCGAAACTCTGGCCAAACACGAGCAGATGAGGGCGGCAAAGGCTGTTGCGGAGGCCCAGCTTGCCAACGTACTCGCCGGAACACGGGCGGAAGCCATTGCTGCACGGAAAGCGGAAATGGAGCGCGCGCAGGCGGCGCTGGTCTTGGCGCAGAAGACTTTTGATCGCACTCATACATTGACCGAGCAAGGCAACGCGCCGCAAGCCCGCCTCGACCAAGTGACTGATGCGCTGCACGAAAGTGAACGCGCAGTCGATCAGGCCAAATCAGCCTATGAACAGGCCGTCAATGGCTACACAAGAGAGGAGCGGGCTATTGCCAAGGCAAACGTCGAAAAGGCCAATGCCGATATCCAGAGCGTTCAATCGATTATCGATCAACTCGTGGTCTATGCCCCCGTTGCCTCGCAGATCTATCAGCGCAACGTGGAGCTTGGCGAATATGTATCGCCTGGCGTGCCGCTTGTTACCTTGATCGATTTGGCCGATGTCTGGATCCACTTCGATCTTCGCGAGGATCTCGTGAAAAGCTTGAAGGTCGGCGATCGGTTCGATGTCCGTATTCCGGCTCTCGATGACCGCCTTGTCGCGGTCGAGGTCAAGCTTATTGCAACCAAGGGCGAATATGCGAGCTGGCGTGCCACGCGTGCTTCGGGCGATTTCGACTTGCGGACGTTTTCGATCCGCGCCTACCCGGTTCAGCCGGTGCCCGAACTGCGACCGGGGATGAGCGCCTATCTCGACTGGCGGTCACGGCAATGAGGCTGGCTTCGAAACCCGGCTTCGTACGGGTCGCGCGGCGCGAGTGCCAGTGGCTGTTTCATGATCGTGTGGCGCTGCTTTTGATCTTCGGCGTACCCCTCTTTGCGTTCGTGGTTCTCACGATCGTCTTCAGCCATCCGGTCATCCGGGGGCTCGGCGTGACGGTCGTCGACGAGGACAGGTCGGATGCCTCTCGCGCGCTGGTGGAATATGTGGCGGCGTCTCCGAGCCTGCATGTCGTCGACCGTGCCGGCACGCTGTCCACGGCCGTTCGGGACATACGGTCCGGCAGGGCGATCTCGGCAATCTATATCCCGCCGGATTTCGAGCGCGACCTGAAAGCCGAACGCCGACCACAGGTCGTAGGCTTTTATAACCAGCAGTTCCTGACCCCGTCCGGCATTGCATCCTCAGGCCTGAGCGATGCGCTATCCGCTGCGGCGGCAGCGGCCGCCCCCGCTAAGCGCGCCGCCCCCGCCCCAGCTTCCATCGGCACGCTGGCCAGTGAGACCATCGCGCTCGTCAATCCGCAAAAAAACTATGCGCAATTCTTGTTACGCGCGCTGCTGCCGACGATCATCCATGTGGTGATCACCTTGGCCGCAGGCTATTCAGTCGGATCGGAATTCCGCCGTCGCGACGCGCGGGCCTGGCTCGAAAGCGCCGGAGGCGATCCGATCGTGGCGCTGGTCGGCAAGCTCGCCCCGCTATTCGGCATCTTCTTCCTGATCATGTTGGCTGAGGCGCTCTTCCTCGAGGGCGTACTGCAAATCCCCTTTAGGGGAGATTTGCCGTTGCTGGTCGCCGCAGGCTTCCTCCTGATTGTTGCCCACCTGTCCCTGGGAGCCTTGCTGCAGCTCCTGGTCGGCGACTTGGCGACGGGGCTCGGACTTGCGGGTCTCATTGCCTCTCCTGCATTCGGGTACGCGGGCGTCGGCTTCCCCACGGTCGGCATGAATACGTTTGCGCAAGTCTGGAGCGCTATCCTGCCGCTGCGCTGGTACATGGCCGTCTTGCTGGGACAAGCGGCGCGGGGATTGCCGGTCTCGGATTCCGCCGTTCCCTTCGCGGCGCTCGCAGGCCTGACAGTGCTCTTCGCCGGCCTCGCATTGCTGCGCATGGCGAGCCTCAAGCGCAAGGGCTGGTTTGAGACGGCGCGACCTGCCGAGCAACCCGAAACAGGTGGCGCACCGCTGGGCATCGGCGGCGCCTTTACAGCGGAGTGGCGGCGCGTGCTCGGAGCGCGGAGCGCGTTCAGCCTGCTATTCCTGGCTCCCTTGATCTACGGCATCTACTATCCGCAGCCCTATCTCAACCAAATCCTTCGCAAGCTTCCCGTCGCAGTCGTCGATAATGATCTGAGTGATCTCAGCCGCCGGATTGTGGAGACACTGGACGCGAGCGGAGCATTGAGCGTCGTGGTTCGCGCCCGAACACTTGCCGAGGCGCGCACCGCAATCGATCGCGGGCAGGCCTTTGTCGCCGTCGAGATCCCGCCCGGCACCGAGCGCGATGTGCTCAAAGGCATCACCGCTCACATCCCGGTCTACGCGGATGCCACCTACCTGTTCATATTCAGATCGACCGCCAGCGGCGTCGCCACGGCGGTCGGCGCATTGACGTCCGACCTCGTTTCGCGAGGCGCCCGCTCCGATGGAAGCCTTGTGAAAGCGAAATTGGCGAGCCTGAGCCCGGCCGACGTTCTGCTGCAACCGATCTTCAACCCGGTGGGCGGCTATGCGAGCTACGTCGTCCCGGCGGCCTTTGTGCTGATCCTGCAGCAAACCCTTCTGATCGGTGCGGCGATGCTGACCGGTACGGCGCTGGCGAAAGGCGGCGGAGCATTCGCCGGTGTGCTCGGCCGCGGCATAGCCCACCTGACAATCTACCTGCCAGCGCTCGCGCTGTATCTCATCGTGCTGCCGCGCATCTACGGCTTTTCGACGCTCGGCCATCTTCCACAACTGTTCGCGCTCGCTGCGGTCTTTTTGCTTGCGACCAGCTTCATGGGGCAGGCCGTCGGGGCCTGGTTCACGCGGCCGGAAAACGCGACCATCCTCCTGCTTGCAACCAGCCTGCCTCAGTTCTTCATGGCCGGCTTCGCATGGCCGCGCGAAGCAATTCCCGACGCGGCCATTGCGCTCGGTCGGATTTTCCCCGCCGACTCCGCGATCGATGGCCTCGTGCGCATCAACCAGCTCGGCGCCGGCATCTGCGAGGTCGCGCATGATTGGCTCGGATTGTGGTGTCTGGCGCTCGCCTATTTCGCGCTCGCCGTGATCTCGGCGTTTGCCGTCAAGAGAGGACAGCGACATGCGCAAAGCTAGGCGTGCCGCGATCAGTGCAATCGTGCTCGTGCTTCTCGCGGGTGCCCTGATCTACTTCGAGCGTCGTCCCGATTCTTCGACCGCAATCGTTGGCGTCGTGCGGGCGACCGAAGTGAGGGTGGAGCCGGAGGTGGACGGCCAACTCGTATCGATTATGGTCGAGAAAGGCGCCCGCGTACATGCGGGCGATGTCCTGGCGAGGCTCTCCGCCGTGGAGTTGACGGCGCAGGCGGACCAGGCGCGTGCTGCACTCGCATCGGCAACCGCGAACCGCAACAACGTCTATATCGGAGTCCGTCGCGAACAGGTCGACTCTCTGAAAGCTGCAATCGCCAAAGCAAGCGCCCGCCTCGACTACGTGCAGGCCCAGCTCACAAGGACCAGCACGCTGGCACGCCAGAGCTTTGAGCCCCAGCAGGCACTTGACGAGGCCGAAAACGACGTTGCCAGCGCACGCGCCGACGTGGCGGAGGCCCAGGCGAATTACGATGCGGCCGTGGCGGGCCCGACCCGGGAGGAACGTGCGATCGCCGACGTGCAGGTGCAGGCCGCGGCCGCCGCGGTCACCGTGCTCGAGCGCCGTCTTGAAAAGATGGTCTTGCGCGCTCCGGCCGACGGTCTGGTCAGCGTCATCGCCGCAGAGGTGGGCGAGAATGTTCGCGCGGGTCAGCCGATCCTGATGGTCGAGGCGGCGGGCAAGCAATGGCTCTCGTTCAATGTGCGCGAAGACCATCTCAGTGACCTCACGGTCGGAGAAACAGTGAACGTAAAGCGGAACGGTGCTGATGGCGCGATCAAAGGTGTCGTCACCGAACTGCGGCCGCTCGGAACGTTCGCCACCTGGCAGGCCGAGCGGGTTATTGGCGATCATGACCGCAACACGCTGCGCTTGCGCCTCGACCCGGAGGGAGAGGCGGCAGGCCTCGAGCCGGGTATGACGGTTTGGATCGAGCACTAACGACAAACACTGACGGCTCATTCCGCGAAAGTCTGTGGTGAAGTGGCGTGCTTCGCGCATTCGCCTCGGACAGGTTCGGTGACTCCAGCGTGGTGGAAAACGTGGCGGTCAAAGACATGATCTGGACCTTCCCGCGCACAAGTAAAATCTCCGGCGAGGCGCATGGCATCGAAGAAATCCTCGCGCGCGCTCACACAATCGCCTCCTACAATGTGAAGGTTGAAATCGTTCGCACGGTCTATGGATTCAGCGGCGTTTGGGTGATCCTTCAACACCGGCGAGAAAGACGGCAAGATCCTAGATGAACATCTGGCTGCTGTTTTCGCTTTTCGCGGCGACAAGGTCGAGCGCCTCGATACGCATCTTTCCGACGTGCCGATGGTTACATCGTTCTTTGGCTAGTCTGTAGATCGGCCTTGTATCTGCTGTAAGGGTCAGGCAAGGAGTTCCGTTCTCAGCTTTCAATGACTTGATGCTTGTGGAGGGTGGCTTTGCGAACTCGAGCCCTTTGGATCTGAGGAGCTTCCGGAATTAGCCGGCAGGCGACCGACCGCTTTGCCCCACAAGCGGTCATTCCATAGTCGTCATTATGCGAATTCGATTTTACCGATCATCCTGTGTCCGAGTCTCCTTGACGGCACGCCCGAAACCCAGTGCAGCTATCGCCTCAGCGATCTCGACCGCATTTTTCTCATTGGTATATCCGCGCCGGCTGGGATGGCAGACCGCAATATGCTCAATGTTATGCCGCGCGCATTCGCCTGCAGCAATATCGCCCAGCGCGACCACTTTCCTTCCCTGAAGCTCAAAGCGAGATACCTGTTAGAACGAGCGACTGAATCCGGATTGCGAAATCCGCTCAGAGCGTGTCCGGGGTATAAGATGGAAAGTTTGGGTGACGTAAATGTCCGATCTGCTCAAGCCCTTACGCGCAAGAGCCGCATCAATCACAGCATTGAACCGAATTTTGGGTAGGTATCCAAGATCTTGCAGGGTAGGCCGCTCTCTTTGGATCGAGGATTCATCCAGCCAGTGCAATGCGACAAGGACGGGTCCTTCGGAGGATTTCGAAGTGATCTGGTATGGCGTGACCCAGGGCCCATCAAATCCAACCTCTGCCAGCGATTTGTAAGGTTCAATCACCAGTTCGCGGCGGCGTTCAACGATTTCTTGATAGTCCAAATCCGGCTTCCTTTGCGTCAGATCTCACAGTTCTTCAAATTGCGATTTTGCGACGGCAGCGGTTACGAACTTGTGATCGTTTTCGAAACCGCCCTAGGAAGGCTCTACATTCGTTATTTGAATCGACCGCTAGGGTGATAGGGGTCCGAATCCTTTGGAAGCGTCATGAGCATTTACCATAGGACGCGTTCTGGTTGACGAAAGCTCATTCCAATCTATTGTTTTCGCAAACAAATCCCGCGAGGAGGCCCGGGTGTGAATAAGCACCGAAGCGGGACCCCGGGCTACGTGAGAGCCAACCTGCTGACCTAGTTCGTGAAATTGGCAGATAACTGGGGTCCCGATCGGCGCCGATCCGGACCCCACCCCGAACGAATTTTCTCATGCTACATCAAAGCATTGCGATCACCTGGGTTAGGGTCCCCCTTCAGTGCTTATTCTCACGCAGAACGTTAATTTGCTGCCGCAATGTCCAAATCTCTGCCTCGAGCGCTGCGACCGAAATAGATCAACAACCGTCCAACCAATGAGCCTGAAAAGATCCCTCATTGAACAACAGCATCGCCCGATTTTCGGTCAACCGCCAGCCAGATGAGGTTTCCGACAGGGACAGCCAATTGAGGCGGCCTCTTCATATAATAGACGTTTGTGATCAGTGGCCGTCGAGGGGATTCGATACTCGAGAGACGCGCATCGACCACCAGCTCTGAGAGTGATGTGACTCACATCAAGATCGAGTCCCATGAGGTAAATGATAGCTCCGCGCTGGCAGGGTGCCGCGCTTAATCAAATGAGACTGTCATGACAGATTCAGCTTCCACCAAGGACAAAGCACTGAGTTCCGATGAACTCGACCACGTTGTGGGCGGTATCATCATCGTCAGCGGGTTGCCGCAGCTATCGCACCAATTTACGTCTACGTTTGACCGGGTCGCGCTCAACCCGCAGCCGCTCCCGCCACGCGTTCTTTCACTAGGCCACTGATGGCGGACACGCCTTCGCGCCAGGGCGCCTCTCATTCTCAGTACCTAAATTCAATTCAGCCCTCACAACGCTCAGCTCGGGGCGGTACCATCAAGGT
>JAQGKJ010000480.1 GCA_028290165.1 Bradyrhizobium sp.
GGATCATGGTCGGCATGTGACCGACCTTGTCGTTGAAGCGCTTCGAGAACGCGCGGGTCTCATCATTCATGTCCCAGTAGAAGGCGTCGGTGACGATCAGGCCCTGGGTCGACTTGGCGCCCAGCGCGTGGGTGTCGGTGATCTCCTGCAACAGCGCGATCATCTTCTGGCCGCCCTGGGTGAGACCGAATTCGGCCGCCTGCTTCAGCGCGTTGGTGGTGTCGCCGCCGGCGTTGGCGAGCGCCACCACCTTGGCCTTGGAGGCCTGCGCCTGCAGCAGGAAGGAGGAGAAGTCGGACGAGTTCAGGGGATGGCGGACCTGGCCCAGTACCTTGCCCCCGCTCTCCTTGACCACGTTGGCGGCGTCGCGTTCCAGCGCCATGCCGAAGGCGTAGTCGGCGGTGACGAAGAACCAGGTGTCTTCGCCGCGCTTGACCATCGCCCGGCCGGCGACGTTGGAGAGCGCGTAGGTGTCATAGGTCCAGTGCACGGTGTTGGGCGAGCAGGCGGTGCCGGTGATATCGGAGCTGCCGCCGCCGGAATTGATGTTGATCCGGTTCTTCTCGCGGGTCAGCGCCGAGACCGGCAATGCGACCGAGGAGGTCGGCACGTCGAAGATCGCGTCGACCTTCTCATTGTCGTACCAGTTGCGCGCGATGCCGACTCCGACGTCGGGCTTGTTCTGATGGTCGGCGGAGATCACCTCGACCGGCTTGCCCTTTACCTTGCCGCCGTAATCGGCAACCGCCATCTGGACCGCGGCCAGCGAGCCCTTGCCGGTCGCGTCGGCATAGAGACTCGACATGTCGGTGAGCACGCCGATCTTGACGACGTCGTCGGAGATCTGGGCGTTCGCCGCGCCGCCGGACGCGGCGAAAGCGATGGTGGCCGCGACCGCGGCTGCTAGCGATTTCATGGTTTCTTCTCCCAGGCTTTTTGTTGAGGGCTTCGGTTCGGACCCGTCTTCTATCCGGCTTGGGAGGCGCCTGCAAAGCGAAAGGCGCCGCGGAACCGCGGCCGGATGACGATAAAACGGGTTCTTTCTTAACGCCGTGCGCTTACCGGCTCGTTCCGGCGTGGTCTTCTAGACGCGGTGCAGCGTGCCTTCATAAAGTACCGCAGAGTCGGGCCTTTGGCGCCACGATGGCTTCCGGATCAGCAGCCCAGCAGGCCGAAAGAGCGGCGCGTTGCGCTGCATTCGCGGAAGGAGCTTGACCTCCGCCCCAAGGACTTCGCGATCCCGCGATTTGATTGCGGAGACCTCGGCGCACTGCTCAGATTTGGGTGCTATTCATCGAACGGTCTAACTCTAAACTCGACGGTTGCCAGGACTTCGGATGTCGTAACTCCCGGCATTTTCGCATTGGTCGCAACGGCTGTAACGTGGAAGCGCTGCGGTTGGCCGTCATCCGGAATTTTCCAGCTCACCGATGCATCGAACGGATATTCGATCTTAGACCGGGGGTATCGGACAATGTGGCTATAAAATAGAGAGCTGCATTGTTCCACGTTTGGCTTGGAATCGTCGCTTCGGCGAACTGCTTCGTGATGCTTGACACCTTTGTGGTTGCGGTCTGAGACAAAGTCATGGTGAAGGCAATCGGCATATCTGAAGGCCCAGAGCCGCCACCCTTGCTGGCGATGGTTATGTGATCGCCCGCTGTTACTACGTCAAATCGCTTGAGACGACTCGAGGACGCGATCAATGATTGAATATCGATGGGTTGAGATCGCCATTCGACGGTCGCGTCGACCGCATTAGTGGGGTTAAGCGTTTTAAGGCGCACGGCCGGAAAGACGTCAAAAAGCTGACTGCTTTGGGTCCCTTCTTCGGAACTTACGGACACCCGATTCTGCTTCAGAAGGCCATCCCATCTGAGCACCGAGCGACCGACGGGAGCAAGCAGAGCGATTTTCGGCTGTGACTCCTTGCGCCAAATCAGAGTCTGAATCCCAAGTGCGCCAGCGAGCAACACCATTAGAACTCCGAAGACTCCGATCCATAATCCGACTGTCTTATTAGGAATTGCGAACGCGCCGCTAAATACAATCGGCCCAACCAGAGCTAAGGCCCATATTGCGAATTCCATTTGGCGGCTCATTGCTTCCCTGCGCGCGCCTTGAGCATCGCGATATCATTCATCGCCGAACAATGCTTACGAAAGGACCTTGGCATCTTGCCCCCGCTTGCCCGCGTGACGCTCGCTGGCTGTCCGTCTGTTTCCAGAACCATGTCGAATAACGATCTCCGGGTGATTACACTCGAAGATCCGAGCTTTGCGCAAGGCTCTTAAAGATTCTTGTCTCGTTTGCGGGCTCTTCCTGGATGACCGAGCGACAAAAAAGTCAAAGCCCCGGCAGCGCGGTGATGGAGACATTGATCGCGCCCTGGGCCTCCGCGATCACCCGCAGCGTTCTGGAATCGAAGGCGATGTCGGCAAGCCTGAGATCGCTGAGGTCGGCCGTCACCCGCAGGCCGTCGTCGTTTTTCTGAAAGTCGGCGATGGCCGCGGCGATCTTTTTCTGCGCATTGGCTGCGAACGGCTTGAGGTCAACGGTGGTCCTCTCGGCGATCGCTCCCTGCAAATGCGGCATGACGGCG
>JAQGKJ010000486.1 GCA_028290165.1 Bradyrhizobium sp.
CGGGCGAACGCGGCCGAGGTTGTGGTCAGCGTCCAGAACGTGACAAAATATTTTGGTCCGTTGAAGGTTCTCGACGGGGTGTCGCTAGACGTGCGTCGGGGGCAACTGGTCGCCATCGTCGGCCGCAGCGGATCCGGCAAGAGCACGCTGCTGCGATGCATGAATGGACTGGAGCCGATCCAGGGCGGCAGGATCGTGATCTGCGGTCATGACGTCGGCACCGGCAAATCCAACCGGGCGGAGCTGCGCCGCGACGTTGGCATGGTGTTTCAGAGCTACAATCTGTTTCCCCACTTCACCGTCGAACGCAACATCACGTTGGCGCTTACGCTGGTGAAGAAGAACAGCAAGACCGAAGCCCAGCGTATTGCAGCAGAGGTGTTGGCGCTGGTTGGATTGGCGGATAAGAGCTCGGCCTATCCGGAGCAATTGTCGGGGGGGCAACAGCAACGAGTGGCGATCGCGCGATCGCTCGCGCTGTCGCCACAGGTGATGCTGTTTGACGAAGTTACTTCTGCGCTTGATCCGGAGCTGACCGTCGAAGTCCTCAAGGTCATGGAGGACCTCGCCCAGCGCGGTATGACTATGGTGCTGGTGACGCACGAAATGGCCTTCGCGCGGCGCGTTGCCGATCAGATCGTCTTCATGCACAAGGGAAAAGTCTGGGAATCTGGGCCGACCGCGCAGGTCTTCGCGCATCCCGCTACGGCCGAATTCACCCAGTTCATCGGGACCGGTCTATGATCAGTTCGCAACCGGCCGAGGATGCGGCGCCCGAAATGTGACTCGCGTGCGATTGAGATCATAACCGCCCCGGCTGCAGGTCGGGGATCGGAAAGCGGACATAGGAAAAACGCCGAGGTCAGCGAAGTGCCGCCATGAAGGGACATCTCGGAGCGAAGTACGTGCTCGATCACCCCATCGGTGGTCGGAGTAACCCTCATGCTATTGCTGCGTCGCGAAGCGCGCGGTAGGCTCTGCCGAATTGGCGAAGGAGGCGCGCGTGACCACATCGGACGACAGCAAGGTTTCTGAAGATCGCCGCGAAGCGCTGCGCTACGCCTTCGCGATCGGCAGCGGCGCAGCCCTCGCCTCCGCCCTCACGAGCCCGGCATCAGCCCAGGCGACGGCGGATAACACGCTCGATCGGATCCGCGCGAACAAGGTGCTGCGCATCGCGGTACTGCCTGGAGAGCTGCCCTATTTCAACAAGGACCTGGCCACCGGGAACTGGTCCGGCTTTTCGATCGAGATGGCCAACGACATGGCCAAGCTTCTCGACGTCCACCTTGAATACACCGAATCGACGTACGGAAACTCGATCCTCGATCTGCAATCGAACAAGATCGACCTCGGCTTTGCCCTCAACCCGACCCCACAGCGGGCGCTGGTCGTTGATTTTACCGGCTCCGTATTTCAGCATCCCTTTGGGGCCATGCTCAGGAAGGGCCTGGAAGCCAAGACCTGGGCCGACATCAACAAGTCTGGTGTCAATATTGCGGTCGACGTCGGTTCCGCCAACGAGGCTGTTGCGCGCCGTTTCGCTCCGAATGCGGCGATCAAGTCGCTCAAGTCGCGCGATGAGGTCATGCTCGAGATGTCGTCGGGCCGGGTCGATTGCGTGGTGAATGCGCTGGTGCTTGGTCTGACGGCCATTGCCAAGAACCCGAACCTCGGTACTTACAAGATCCTGCAAACCCCTGCGGTCGCCATTCCAAGCAGCATGGCTGTCCGGCGCGAGTCGGACAAGCGCTGGCGCGATTTCCTGTCGGTATGGGTCGACTACAACCGCGGCATCGGGCAGATGCGCGAATGGTTCATCAAGGGGCTGTCGCTGAGCGGCGTGAAGCCGGAAGTCGTGCCGGTCGAACTCAATATCTGACGCGGCTTTATATCTGACGCGGTTTGCGAACCGGTCACACCTTGTCGTAGGTCAGGCCGCGCTCGAACCTCCGCGCAACGAGCGTGGCCGGGAACAGGATCGCAAAGTAGATCAGGGCCACGATCGTATACACCTCCAGCGGCCGATAGGTCTCGGCGTTGATCAGCGTCGCGTTGTAGACGAGGTCCGGAACGGCAATGACGGACACCAGCGACGTGTTCTTCAGCTGTGTCACGGACTGGTTGACATAGGGTGCCAACATGGGCTTGAGCGCCTGCGGCAGGATCACCAACCTCAGCACGCGCCATGGTCCCAGTCCCAAGGCCCGCGCCGCGTCCCACTGTCCGCGATGCACGCTCTCTATGCTGCCGCGAACGATCTCGGCGTAGAACGCCCCGCCATAGAGCGACAGCACGGTGACGGCGGCGACATGCGCCGGGATATTCACGCCAATGACGACCGGAAAAGCGTAATAGAACCAGATGATTTGAACCAGCAGGGGTGTGCAGCGGAACAGTTCGATGTAGGCGAGCAGAAGCCAGTCGATCACCGGCCAGCGCCTCAGACGCAGGATGCCGACGACCAAACCAAGCACTGTTCCGAGAAGGACGGTACCGATGGTGTAGGCGTTGGTCCAGCCGAGCCCGAGCCAGAACAGGTGGCTGTATTTGCCGAGGATCGCGAAATCCCAAACGTAGGGCATGTGTGCTCCCCGCTTACTGCGACCCTCTTGTTTTGCCGGCCATCAGAGATAGCGGCCGGGCGAAAACGGCGCTGGGTTGAAGGGTGGCTGCGTTTCCGCGATCATCGCTGCGATCGCGACTCCCGTTGCGGGCCCCGTCGTGAAGCCGATGTGCTGGTTGCCGAAAGCGAGCCACAGACCGGAATGCCGCGGCGCAGGCCCGATCATCGGCAGGCTGTCGGGCAACGTCGGCCGGGCCCCACGCCAGGGTTCGCCGACCGCCTCGCCGAATTCGACCACGCCGCGCGCGACCGGCACCACCTGATCGAGCTGGGCGAACGATGAGGGCGCATCGCGGGCGGTCAATTCGACCCCAGTGGTGACGCGGATGCCCTGCTCCATCGGCGTCATGAGGAAGCTACCTTCAGCGTCATGGATCGGACGCTGCAATGAACGTGCCGGGTTCGGCTTGAACTCCCGATGGTAGCCGCGTTCAAAGGCCAAAGGAACACGATAGCCAAGCGGCCGCAACAGATCCGCAGACCAAGGTCCCAGCGCAACCACGACATGGCGCGCCGAAATCCCGCCGTCCGCAAGCGCCACGCGCCAGCCCTCGCCGTCAGGCACGATCGTCTTGATTTCCGACTGACGGATCTCGCCACCAGAGCCAGCGAACATCCGCGCATACGCCTTGACCACGGCGCCCGGCGAGTCGACCGAGGCGGTCTGCGTGTGCAAGAGGCCAACTTTGTAGACGGGCACGATGTCCGGTTCGAGCGCGGAAATGGCCTGGCGGTCGAGGAGTTCGCTGGCGATGCCATATTCGGCCAGAAAGGCCTGCTCTTGCTTCGCCGCACCGACGGCGTCGCTGCGCCACGCCTTCAGCCAACCGGTCTCGCGGATGCGATGCGCCGCGCCGGCTTTCACGATCCATTCCCGATGCAACTTTAATGATGCGCCGATCAGCCCGTGCAGGGCAACCGCCCGCGGTTTGATACGAGACGTTGTTGCATTGCCAAGGAAGCGAACGAGCCAGTCGATATTCCGAACGGCCCAGGTGGGATCCCAGCGCAGCGCCGCGTGCCGGTTGGTCATGTAAGTTGGCAGCGCGCCCCAGAGCGACGGCTTGTTGAGCGGCAATATCGAACCGCTAGAGAGAATGCCGGCGTTGCCATACGAGGTTTCGCTGCCCGGCTCACGCCGATCGACGAGCACGACCGATAGGCCCCGTTGCCGCGCGGCATAGGCTGCGGACACGCCGACGATGCCCGCACCCAGCACGATGACATCAGCTGTTTGATCCCTCACCCTGTCCGACATCGCCCCCACCACAGAAATACTACATCAGAGTCAAGCCGCCATCGACCGGCAACAGGGCTCCCGTCACGTGTCCGGCCTCCGGCGACAACAGAAAGGCGACCAACGCGGCCACCTGGTCGGGTTCGGCCAATCGTGCGAGCGGATTGGCCTTGGCGGCCAATTGCCAGCTCTGCGCGTCCAACGCCCCGAATAGCCCGGCATCCTTGCGCGTATAGCCGGGCACGACGACATTGGCCGTTGCGCCTGAGCTTGCGAGCTCGATCGCAAGACACTTAACCAGCGCCTCGAGCGCGGCCTTGGCCGCGCTCGAGGCCGGATATGTCGCCTCGCGCGTGAACCGATGGGCAACGAAACTGCTGATCGCGACGACGCGTCCTTGCGATCCACGCGTCAAGTCCGGCAACGCGGAGGTCGCCAATTCGTGAAACGCGGTGGCCATGACGGCGAATGAGCGTTCGAGTCCCGCGCGCGGCAACTGCATGAAATCGCGTCGATCCGCAAACCCCGCGGCATGGACGATCGC
>JAQGKJ010000501.1 GCA_028290165.1 Bradyrhizobium sp.
TGGGCGAACCAGGCGCCGAACACGATGATGATCACCGCGGCGGCAAACTGAACGCCACCGGCCTGGATGATCTTCTTCTGGATATCGTCGATGCCGATGCCGGCGATGGCCGCCCACAACACGGCAAGCAGCAAAAGCATGATGATCGGGCTCTGCCCGCGGATGATCAATATGACCACTGCCAGAAATGCAACGAGCAGCGCAACGCCTGTCCCAAGGTCCATTGTCCCGTTCCTTCCCCATTTCGCTGGCCGATCTTTCAAGCGCGGCCTTTTGCAAAAATAAGTCTGGCACAAGAGACTGTGGCTGGCGAGAAGAGATCGGGCGATGTGGCTTGCGTGCGCAAACTGTTCGAATTTCGCGCATCTTCACTGTTGCGTCGCAATATCCGCTGGTCACGCCGATGCAATCTCGTGCGTGGATGCCGGCGCAAAATCGAACTCCGAGTTCTATTCGCAATCTATAGCCTTGCGCCGATATAGTTTTGCATTGATCGGATTTGGACGCCCGGGAGATGTGGATGCGATTGCGCGAACGCCGCTGGCAGCATCCGCCGCTGCAGCCCGGCTGGATCGATTCACCCCATCGAACGCTTGCTCTCGGCGACCTGCCGCTTGAAAGCGGCGAGATCATTCGCGATTTCTCGATAAGCTATGTCACGCATGGCACGCGCGCGCCGGCCGGCGATAACGTCATCCTCGTGCTGACGGCGATCGGCTCGACCCACCATCGGCTGGATTTTCTGATCGGGCCGGATCGGCCGATCGATCCCGAAAAGTACTTCATCGTCTGCATCGACGCGATCGGCAACGGGTTGACGACCTCGCCTAGCAACAGCGCAGCGCAACCTGACCTGGCTTTTCCGCGCTTTTCGATCCGCGACGTGGTGGCGAGCCAGCGCAAACTGCGCGACGCGCTCGGCATCCGCCGGCTTGCCGCGATTGTTGGGGCCTCGATGGGCGGTATGCAGGCGTTGCAATGGGGCGTCAGCGATCCCGGTTTCATGCGCGGCATCGTGGCGCTGGTGCCGATGGCACGAACCCGCCCCTGGTCGGTCGCGATGAACGAGGTCGCCCGCCGGATCCTGATGGCCGATCCGGGCTGGCCCTCCGGCCCCTACGGCGGCGGCTTCGATGCCTGGGCGGCGCTGACGCGCGTCATCACCAACCGCTCGCCCGGTGCGCTCGAGAACATGACGGCGGAAGCCGTACCCGGCCTCGTCGCTGACGTCATTGCCACGCTGCGCAAGGTTGGCCCCGATCCGCTCGATTGGGTCTATCAGAGCTTCGCCTACGATGCGCATGATGTCGGAACGACGCCCGGATTCGGCGGCGACACGGCGGCGGCGCTGCGGACGATCCGGGCGCCGACGCTGCTGCTGGTTCCCGAGCTCGATCTTTACAACCCGGTCGGCGATGCGGTGGAAGCGGCTGCGCTCATTCCGAATGCCACGCTGCTGCGTCTCGGTGGTAACGCCGGGCACGCGGTGGCGGCTGATACCTCGCCGCAACTTGCGCACATCCGAGCCGCCATCGGCGAATTCCTGCTCAGACATGCGGCCTGAGCTGTTTCGCAACCGCGAGCGCGGCTCACCTATGCCGGCGCGCGTTCTTGACAGCGCCAAACGGGAGGGTCACCTTCGACGAAATTTTTGCCGCACAACGAAAAATAAGAGTCTTGGAGGAAACCCATGCCGAAGTTGCTGAGTGAGGACCAGGTCGCCGGTTATCGCGACCGCGGTTACCACTTCCCGGTCGATGCGCTGAGCGCGAGCGAAGTCGCCGAGTTTCGCCGCAAGCTCGAGGATTATGAAGCGCGAACTGGCGGCCCGATCAAAGGCGAGATGCGCCATCGCAGCCACGTGCTCTTCACCTGGATCAATGACATGATCCGGCATCCGAAGATCCTGGATGCGATCGAGGACCTGCTGGGTCCGAATCTCCTGTGCTGGAACACCAGCTTCTTCATCAAGGAAGCGCATGATCCGGGTTTTGTGTCCTGGCACCAGGACGCCACCTATTGGGGCCTGAGTTCATCCGACGTGGCGACCGCCTGGATCGCTATGTCGCCGGCCAACAAGGTTTCCGGCTGCATGAAGTTCATCGCCGGGACGCACAGGAGCCAAGTCCAGCACGAAGACACGTTCGACCAGAACAACCTGCTCACCCGCGGCCAGGAGATCGCGGTCACCGTCGACGAGGCCAAAGCGGTGCATGTGGAGTTGAAGCCCGGCCAGGCGTCGCTGCATCACGTGCTGCTATTTCACGGTTCGGAACCGAACCAGTCCGACGACCGCCGCATCGGGCTCGCCATCCGCTACATCCCGACTCATCTGAAGCAGGCGGTGGGCACGCGGGACTGGGCAACGCTGGTGCGCGGCAAGGACACCTACGGCCACTTCCAGCCGGAATACGTGCCGAAGCGCGATCTCGAGCCGGAGGCATTGGCTTTTCACAAGGAAGTGTCGGAAGAGCAGGTGCGGGTGCTTTATCGCGGCACGGGGAAGACGGCGTATCGGGCGTGATGCATCGTTGAGTGCCGCGTCTGTAGGAATTGACGCGTTGCTTTGACATCACGGAAGGTCGGCTCCCTCTCCCACCCAACTCGGGTTTACCCGAGTTGGGCATCTCAAATTGTCGAAGTCGGATATATCCGACTTCGAGTGGGAGAGGGTTGGGGTGAGGGGTTACGGTCTATCGTTAGGCCTTAACCCCTCACCCGGATTGCTTCGCAATCCGACCTCTCCCAAAGGGAGAGGTGGCACCGAGCACGTGGCCGCCTGCGACCTACGTCACCGTCCATTCTTCGGCGCTGGCACCGGCGAGCGCGCGGACGCGGGCTTCGTCGGCGGCGAGTTCCTTGGCTGGGCCCGAATAGACGACGATGCCGTCATCGAGCACATAGGCGTTGTCGGCGATTTCCAGGCTCATCCGGGCATTCTGTTCGACCAGCAGCACGGAAATGCCCTCCGCCTTCATCTGCTGCACGATCCGGAACACTTCGCGGACGATCAGCGGCGCCAATCCTTGCGAGGGCTCATCGAGAATCAAGAGCCTCGGGTTCAAGAGCAGCGCGCGGCCGATCGACAGCATCTCCTGTTCGCCGCCGGAAAGCTGGCGGCCGCGATTGAGTTTTCGTTCTTCGAGGCGGGGAAACAGCTGATAGATCCGCGCAATCGTCCACGGGCCGCCGCGCTCCAGGGGGACCTTGAGATTCTCATCGACGCTGAGATTGGCGAAGATGCGCCGGCCTTCGGGCACATAACCCACTCCCGCCGCGGCGACGCGGAAGGTCGGCCAATGCGTGGTGTCCTCGCCGAAGATCGTGATCTTGCCTGCGCGCGCCGGGGTCAGGCCCATCAGGCTGCGCAGCGTCGTGGTCTTGCCCGCGCCGTTGCGTCCAAGCAATGCGGTGATCTTGCCCTCGGCGACCTCCAGGCTGACGCCGTGCAGAATATGGCTCTTGCCGTAATAAGTGTGCAGGCCTTCGGCTATTAGTGCTGCGGTCATGCGGCGTGGCCCAGATAAGCGGCCTGAACGGCCTCGTTGGCGGCGATCTCCTGCGGCGTGCCTTGCGCCAGCATCTTGCCCTGATCGAGCACGCAGATGCGGTCGGCGAGATGGAATACCACGCGCATATCGTGCTCGATCAGCACGATGGTGTAGTTGGAGTCGCGGTGCAGCCGGCGGATCAACTGCGTGATCTGGTAGGTTTCCTGGTCGCCCATGCCCGCGGTCGGCTCATCGAGCAGCAGCAGATGCGGTTTTAAAGCCAGCGCCATCGCGATCTCGGCGGCGCGCTGGTCGCCATGCGCGAGTTCGCCGACCAATCGATCGGTCTTGGTTTCCAGCGAAACCAGCTTTAGCGTCTCCTCGACACGGGCATGGACTTTTTCCTTTTCCGAACGGTTGAGCCAGGGCCGCAGGCGATAGCCGCCGGCGACTTCCGCGGCAATGCGGACGTTTTCGAACACGGTCAGTTCGGGAAAAATCTCGGTGATCTGGAAAGTGCGGGCCATGCCGAGCGTGACGCGCTCATGGGTGGAAAGTTTGGTGATGTCGCGGCCATCGAAGGTGATGGCGCCGGAGGTCGGCGGAAAGAATCCACTGATCAGGTTGAAGAAGGTCGTCTTGCCCGCGCCATTCGGCCCGATGATCGCGCACAATTCGCCTTTGGCCACGCTGAGCGATACGTCGCGCACGGCCACGAGATTGCCGAACCGCTTGGTGACGTTGTTGATGTCGAGAACGTTCATGCCTTGCTCCGCTGAAGGAAGCCGAGCAGCCCGCGCGGGAAAAACAGCACGACCAGGACGAACAATAGCCCGACGAACGACATCCAGTTGACGGTGATGCTCGACAGGTAATCCTGCAGCACCACGAACACGGCAGCTCCCAGCAGCGGCCCCCAAAAGCTCCGCATGCCGCCCATCACCGCCATCATCACGAAATCGCCGGACTGGCTGTAATGCAGACCTCTCGGGTCGGCGAAATTGTTGACCAGCGCATAAAGCGCGCCGGCAAAGCCCATGAAGAAGCAGGACAGCGTGAACGCGATCCAGATGTGGCGTTCCACGGGGATGCCGAGGAAGCGGGCGCGGCGCTCGTTCTCGCGGATCGCGATCATGGTGCGGCCGAACGGCGAGCGCAGAATGAACGCCATGGCGGCGACGACGAGCGCAAAGCAAAACAGCACGAAGAAATAGAAGTTGTTGGCGTTCGATAGGATATCGAGCTTGAACAGCCCGAAATCGATCGGCTGGCGCGAGAAGCCACGCAGGCCGTCGTCGCCGCCGGTCAGCGAGCTCCATTGGAAGGCGATGTAATAAAACACCTGCCCGAACGCGATCGTCACCATGGCGAAGTAGACGCCGCGGCGCCGCACGATCAGGGTACCGAGGATGGCGCCGCAGAGACCGCCGAGCAGCATGCCTGCGACCAGCGCCAGCGGCGTGCTTGGCGCCAGGAATTTCAGCGTCAGGCCGGCGCCATAGGCGCCGAGGCCGAAATAGGCGGCGTGACCGAACGACAGCACGCCGGTAAATCCCAGCAGGAAATTCACCGACATCGCCGCCAATCCCAGCACCAGGACGCGGGTGGCGAGCGCGGTGTAGCCGCCGAGCGGCACCATCCAGTAGGGCGCAAACAACAAGGTTGCCCAGATCGCGGCCAGCGCGATCAGCTTGCGGGTTTGTTCGGCGCTCAACTCATCATTCCTTCTTCGCCGAACAGTCCGCGCGGGCGCAGCAACAGCACCACCGCCATCATGACGTAGATCACCGCCTCGCTGGCGGCCGGGAGAAACACCGCAGTTAATCCCGACGCCACCCCGATCAGCAGGCCACCGACCAGCGTTCCCGGCAGGCTGCCGATCCCGCCGACGATGATGGCGATGAAACTCGGCATCAACAGGCCGGTGCCCATGGTCGGCTCAAGTCCGAGTTGTCCGGCGGCGAGCACGCCGCTGAGGCCCGCGAGAAAGATGCCGACCGCGAAATTGAGCGAGCGCAGCATCTGCACGTTGATGCCAAGCGCCGCAACGGTCTCGAGGTCCAGCGTGCCGGCGCGGATGCGGACGCCGAGACGTGTGTAGCGCAAGAGCAGGAACAACAGTGTCACCGCGATCATCACCACCGCCACCATGAACAGGCGATAGCCGGTGATGAAGAATAGATCGTTGCTCAGGGGCTGCGCCAGGAAGGCGGGGATGGTGACCGGCTTGCCCTGCGGGCCCCAGATGAAGCGGGTACCATCCTCGATCATGAACGCCAGGCCGAAGGTGAGCAGCAGGCTATAGAGCGGGTCGCGTCCATAGAGCGGCCGGATCAGCACGCGCTCGACGGCGAGCCCGATGATCGCGGTCAACGGCGGCGCCAGCAGCAGCGCGCCCCAGAAGCCGATATAGGGCGTGATCGTATAGGCGATGTAGCCGCCGATAACGAGAAATCCGCCATGGGCGAAATTGATGACGTTGCTCTAATTGAGGATCAGCGAAAGACCGAGCGCCATCAGCACGTAGAAGGCGCCGATGATCAGCCCGTTGGTGACATTGAACAGGAGAAGTTGCGTCATAACTCACCGGTTGAGAAGAACATACAGTTTGCCCGGGAGGCGTTACCTCCCGGGCTGAACGACATAACGGACTTTATGTTACGATGGCCACTGAATGGTGCAGCCGGTTTCGCTGACGGCAGGCGCGGTCTTGTCGCCGGGGACAACTTCGTCGACGCGGAAGAAATCTTCCGGATCGTCCTTGCCCTTCGACTGCGCCTCGCCGACGAAGGCCGACGTCATCAGCTGATGATCGCCCTTGCGGTAATAAACCTTGTTCGGCTGCAGCTTGACGTCGTCCGGCAGCTCGAAATTCTCCAGCGCCGCGGCGAGCTTGACCGCGTCGATTGTCTTCTCCTTGTTCGCAACAAGCGCAAAGGTCATTGCCGAGGTGTAGCCGAACCAGTGTCGCGCGGTCGGCACGTTGCCGTTGTTCACTTTACGGATATCCGCGACGAACTTGTCGACGCCGGCAACGCCCGGCTGCTTCCAGTACCATTCGAACATCCAGACACCGATACGCGCCTCCGGCGGCAGCGCCGCCAGCGATTCCAGCTCCTGCTGCGTTCCCGCGACATGGATCTGCTTGTCGAGGCCGAACTGCACGACCTGCTTGAGGCAGTTGATCATGTCGGAGCCCTGCACCAGCAGGATCATCACGTCCGGGCTGGCTGCGCGAGCCTTGATCAGATAGGCGGAAAAATCCGTGGTGCCGAGCGGCGTCAACTCGTTGCCGGTAACGGTGCCGCCGAGTTTTTTCAGATCGTCGGTGCAGGCGTCATAGAGCGTGTGGCCAAAGGCGTAATCGGGCGTGATGAAGTGCCACTTCTTGCCGTATTTGGAAAACAGCACGCTGGAAACCGAATTGGCCTCCATCCGCGTGGTGTTGCAGACGCGGAACACATTCCACTTGCAATCCTTGCCCGTGATCGAATCGGTGTGGCCGCCGGAAACGATGTGCAGGATTTTCTTTTCGGCGGTGACTTGCGCGATCGCGGCTGCGATGCCCGAATTGACGTCGCCGATCATGAAGTTGACCTGGTCGCGCTCGATCAGCTTGCGCGCCTTCTGCACGCCGGTGCCGACGTCATTGGCGGAATCTTCCACCAACAACTCGACCTGACGTCCGAGAATGCCGCCTTTGGCGTTCATCTGCTCGACAGCGAGCTTGGCTCCCATCACCTCGTTGCCGGCGGGCGCGGCGTAGACGCCGGTGAGCGGATCGACCATGCCCATCCGGATCGCGGTCTCGCCGCGGGCCTGGATGATGAGGGGGGATGCCACCTGAAAGGCGCCAAGCGCGGCGACGCCTCTTATG
>JAQGKJ010000526.1 GCA_028290165.1 Bradyrhizobium sp.
CCCTGCTCCCACCAGCCCCAAATAAGGCCTCGGGTCGCGAGCATCCCGAGGCCGAGCTTCAGTTCGCAGCGAGTTTCTTGCGTTTTTCCGATTCAACGTCGTCTCCGATGTAACCATCGCGGACGTCCTGAGCCCGGGCATAGTTCGGTTCATATCGAACGCTGGCGTAGTGCGACGCCTTCTCGGCCTCCGCCGCCCGTCTTCCGAGTTCGGCCGTATCTCCGAAACCGAGAACCTGCCGCGCCAGCTCGGTGAGCGGCCCGTCGACCTGGTATTCCGTCCGCTGCATCGTCAGCAGATTGATCAGGTAAAGCGGCGTGCCGTTGAACTTCTCGAACATCTCGTGGCGGTTGCCCCACTCGGTCAGGAACCGCTCGCTGATCTGGCGGAAGATCCTGATCCGATCCACGGCGCTGATTTCTGCGCCGCGCAGCGCCTCTGCGAGCTTTGGACCGATATAGGGATGGTCCAGTTCCTTCTTCGTTGGCTGGATGACCACGCCTCGACCGCAGAAGTCGATCAACATGTTCACCATCTTGTGCTGATTCTCGAGATAGTAGGCCCGTCCGAAATCGATGTAGATGTTGTTCGGCTTGAACAGGCCGCCGGGGGTCGCGAAGCCGGTTTCTTCTGCCGCGATCATGAACGCGCGACATGTCTCCCGGAAACGGATGAGTTGAGCCGCGATCAAGGTTCGACTTTAGGATAGGCAATCGTGAGTCAAATTCCCGATCGGGCGGCGATTTTCGGCTGGATCAAGCGCCGCATTTGCGCTAACGTAACGCGATACTAGATAGTTTATTTCATGTTCAGGTTGTTTTTGCCGCGGCTGACATGTCAGCCCATTACGAGCGACATGGAGTTGCGACGATGGTGAACAAGGCCAGGTCGACATCGACACAAAAGGCAGGAAGACTCCGGCAGCCGCACTGAGGCGAGCACGGGCGGAGCTAGCCCCGCCGCCCGTCGCCGCCGGGATCAGCATCATCGATCAGATTGCCGCCCTTGCAGCAAGATCGATCTGTCCGCCGCCTCAGCCCGCAACCGGCGGGGTGCCGTGGGTATGAAACGACTCGATCGTCTTCAGCCCCCAGGCCTGGCCCTTCTTGCGCTCCTCCTCGGTCCACACGATCGGCTTCCAGTCCGGCGCCAGGATGAGACGGGCCCCGGCATTGGCGACCTCGACCCGGTTGCCGCCGGGCTCGTAGACGTAAAGGAAGAACGTCTGCTGGATCGCGTGCTTGTGCGGGCCGGTCTCGATATGGACGCCGTTTTCCAGAAAGATGTCGGCGGCGCGCAAAATCTCCTCGCGGCTGTCGAGCGCGTAAGTGACGTGGTGGAAACGGCCGGGCGTATTGGAGCGATCGTGGGAGTATGCAAAATCGTAGCTCTTGTTCGACATCGTCATCCACATCGCAGCCTCGGTGCCGTCGTCGAGCACGATCTGCTCGGTCAGCCGGCAGCCGAGATATTTTTCAAAGAAGATGCGGTTGGCCTTGATGTCGACCGCCAGACAGTTGAGGTGATCGAGCCCGCGCTCATTGACGCCGCGCGCCGTAAAGCGCTTCGCCTGGTTTTTCAGCGCTGGTTTTAGCTCGGGCGGCGCCTCGTACCATTCGGTCTCGTAATAGAGTTCGACGACATGGCCGTCGGGATCGCGGCAACGGAACGCCGGGCCCTGCCCCATGTCGCCGTCGGTCCAGCCGATCTCGAATCCGGATCCTTTGAGCGCCTGGACGCGCCGTTCCAGCGCCTGCGGGCTGCGCGCCCGCAGCGCCATGTGCTCCATCCCCGAGGTTTTCGAGGCAGTCAGCTTGAGCGAATAGCGTTCGTAATCGTCCCAGCCGCGCAGGTAGACCGAGTCGCCCTTGCGGCCGCTGACGGTCATGCCCATGACATCGACGAAGAACTTCAGGCTCTCGTCGGGCTTCGGCGTCAGCAATTCCATGTGGCCGAGATGGGCGAGATCGAAAATCGGCTCCGGTTGCATCGTATTCGTCCCTCTAGATTAGAGCCCGCGTCACATCGTCGAACAGCTCATCCACCGCAAAGGCGCGCGGAATAAGCCCCTGCTGCGCCGTATAGCCGATCATCATTTGCAGCGAGCGGCGCATTTCGTCGGCGTTGAACCGAGGCGACGTGGCCGGCGCCCGCGCCGCGCTCTCCTGCAGCAGCCTGAAAACTTCCCGCACGACTTCTGGACGCGTGCCGGACAGCGTCCCGCTGACCACAACCATATGGTTGATCGGCAGCACATGGTGTTTGGCGAACCATGATTTCTCTTCGCTCTCGGCATTGGGAAACAGCGGTTTCAACTCCGGGCGATCGACCTTCTCGCCCAGTACCGCGTCGAGTTCGCCGTCGAGCAGCATCTGGATGATCTCCTTGCCCTGCGGGGCACGCGCCGTGGTGTCCTGAAATTCGGCGACGTGGGCGTCCTCGAATGTGACCCAGTGAATCGAATTGAGGTCGACGCCATAATCATTGGCGAGAATGCCGCGCAGCCATGCACCGGTCGTGGTGGTGAAGGAGCGGATGCCGACGCGCTTGCCGTT
>JAQGKJ010000563.1 GCA_028290165.1 Bradyrhizobium sp.
TCAATTCGAAGTCGCCGCCGGCGGAAAACGCCTTGCCGGCCCCGGTCACGATGATGGCATTGATATCGGGATCGTCGTTGATGTCGCGCCAGATATGCGTGAGCTGGGTGTGGGTTTCCGCATCGACAGAATTATAGGTCTCGGGCCGGTCGAACGTAAGCCGCAGAATTCGCTTCGACGGATAGTCGATCTTCAGCCTGGTATAGGCGGCGTAACGGTCGGACATGACACTCCCCTTCTTTTATTGCGGGCTGATCCTGGCCCTTCGATCGCTTGCACGCAACCGGTCGTCGATCGTTTCGAACAGATGTTAGAATTTAGATTTGATCGGAATAGGCGGCAAGCGTATAGTTTCTGACCGGCCACCACGCGATAAGAACTTTTGGGGGGAAGGGCAAAATGACAGGCGAACGCGCAATCGCCTCTTCCCTGGCCGCGGGTTCCATTTCCACGGTCGGTGAATTGTTTCGCACCTGCGCGCGGATTCACGCAAGTTCGACGGCAATCGAATATCAGGGCGGACAGATCAGCTACGGCCAGTTGCTGGACCGCGTCCAGCGCGCGACTGCCATGCTGGCACGTCACGGCCTTCGCCGCGGCGATCGTGTCGCGCTGCTGTCGCACAATCGTCCGGAATATTTTGAGATCGAACTGGCGGCAGCAAATCTGGGCGTCATGACCGCGTGCCTGAACTGGCGGCTATCGCAGCGCGAGCTCGCCCATTGCATCGAGCTGGTATCGCCGAAGTTGGTGATCGTTGAAGGGGAGTTCGGCGGCAGTCTGGGCACTCCTGCCGTCGAAAGCCGCAAGGTGATCGAAATCGGTTCGCATTACGAACGGCTGCTCCAGCAGCAAAGCGGACGTCCCGCGCCCATTCTGGCGGACGCCGAAGACGGCCTGGTGATCCTCTATACCAGCGGGACCACCGGCCTGCCCAAAGGTGCCGTTATCTCGCACCGCGCGATGGTGATGCGAGCGCTGGTGTTCAGCTCCGAGCTGAACATTTCGCATCGCGATTGCTTTGTCGCGTGGGCGCCGATGTTTCACATGGCATCCACGGATCACGGCCTTGCCACACTTCTTCGTGGTGGGACGGTGGTGATGATCGACGGCTTCCAGGTCGGGCCGCTGCTCCTAGCCGTGGAACGGCACCATATCGGCTGGCTGGTCCTGATCCCCGGCATGGTGGAAGCATTTGCCGCGACGCTCAAGGCCCAGGCGACAACGGTGAGAGGCGTCGGCGTTTGCGGCGCGATGGCTGATCTGGTCCCCCCACACGCCATCGCCGAAGTGACCGAGCTACTGCAGGCACCGTACCTCAACAGCTTCGGTTCGACCGAGACCGGATTGCCGCCGGCGACGAGGGCCCTGATCGCTGTGGGCGAAACCCCTGCCCGGTTGTCGAAGCAACAAAGCGCGTTTTGCCAGATCAAGCTGGTCGATCCCTCCGACAATGAAGTAGCGGTGGGCACGCCCGGCGAACTTGCCATTCGCAGCGCCACGCTATTCTCCGGCTATTGGCAAGCCGAGAAAACCAACGCGAACGATTTCCGCGGCGGCTGGTTCCACATGGGCGACGTGTTCCGGCGCAACGAAGACGGCTCGCTCGATTTCGTCGACCGTGCCAAATACATGATCAAGACGGGCGGCGAGAACGTCTATCCGGCCGAGATCGAACGCGTCTTGATGAGCGATACCCGCATCACCGAGGCCGCCGTGGTAAGGGTCGCGGATCAGAAGTGGGGCGAGGTCCCTGTCGCCTTTGTGTCGTGCCGCGACGAGACGGTCACTGAGGCATATTTGCTCGAATTGTGCCGGCGCGATCTTGCGGCCTACAAGCGTCCGCGGCAATTCCAGTTCATCGATTTCTCGGAATTCCCGCGCTCCACCAGCGGCAAGGTGCAGCGGCACGAGCTTGAAGCCCGGCTCGCTAAGGGTAATTCATGACAAAGGGTAACCCATGACCAGAAGCAGCCTCCGCGGCAAGGTCGCCATCATCGGCATCGGGATGTCGCCGGTCGGCAAGGTGCCCGGCAGGAGCCCGCTGTGGCTTGCCGCGGACGCAGCGAAGAAAGCGCTAACCGACGCCGGCATCCAGAAGAGCGAAGTGGATGGTGTGTTGTCGAGCCACGCCTTCGCATCCCCTTTCCACCGCTTCAGCGTGGCATTCAGCGAGTATTTTGGCATCCAGCCCACCTTCTCGAATACGCTGCAGGTATCGGGCGCGACGGCGGCGACGATGTTCAATATCGGTGCCGCCGCCGTTTACGGTGGCCTCGCCGATGTCGTGCTTGTCGTCGGCGGCGACAGTCTCATGACCGGCCTGACACCCGATCTGGCGCTGCGCTCGCTGACGGAAAGCCGCGACCAGCAGTATGAAATGCCATTCGGTATTCCGGTTGCGAATACCTTTGCGATGACCGCCCACCGGCATATGAAGGATTTCGGCACCACGCCGGAGCAGCTCGCCGAAGTCGCGGTCATCCAGCGGCGTCACGCGATGCGTACCCCCGGTGCGCAGCAGACCACGCCGATCACGGTGGACGACGTGCTCAATTCCGGCATGGTGACGACGCCGTATCACAAGCTGGACTGCTCGCTGATCTCGGACGGCGGGGCGGCGTTCATCCTGACCTCGGCCGAACATGCCAAGGCGCTGGGCGTCGCGAAGCCGGTCTACATTCTGGGCGGCGGCGAGTGCTATACTCACGAACATATTTTCCTGATGCCCTCGCTAACCACTACCGGTGCCGTCGAGTCGAGCCGGAAGGCCTACGCGATGGCCGGTTATGGTCCGAAGGATGTGGACGTTGCCGGCGTCTATGACTGCTTCACCGGCACCGTCATCATGATGCTGGAAGATCTCGGCTTCTGCCCCAAGGGCGAAGGCGGCCGTTTCGTCGCCGACGGCCATATGACCTATGGTGGCCAGATACCATCCAATACCCATGGCGGGTTGTTGTCGTTCGCCCATTCGGGAATGCCAGGGTCGCTCTTCCATTTTCACGAAGTCGTCGCGCAATTGCGCGGCCAGTGCGGCGAACGCCAGGTGTCAGGTGCCGAGCTCGGACTGGTGCACAGCCTCGGTGCTGGATTCGCGACCAATGCCACCACCATTCTGGGCACGGAGAGCACACTGTGATCTCGTCCGATGACGCCATGAAGAAGCCGGTGCCGGCGCCAGATGCGGATTCGGCCGGCTTGTGGCGCGGCCTGCGCGACGGCGTGCTGCTGCTGCAGCACTGCGGCGATTGCGCCCATGTGCAATATTACCAACAGGCGATCTGCCGAGAGTGTGGCGGCGCCAATCTCTCCCACCGCCCGGCGAGCGGGCGCGGCAAGGTCCATTCCTTCAGCGTGGTTCATCGCGCACCAGGACCCGCCTTCAAGGCTGACCTGCCCTACGCGGTCTTGCTGATCGATCTGCAAGAAGGTCCACGGATGATCAGCACCTATACCGGCGGCAAGCTTGAAGACGTGACGTTCGACATGGACGTCATGCTGGTCTGCGAACGCATCAGCGAGGATGTGACGCTGCCGCGCTTCAGGCGAGTATAGCCGAGAACACGCAGCACTCGTTTTCTAACAATTGTTCGATTCCCGAACGATTGTTAGATTGAAATCCTGGAGGCTTCTGCCTAAAGATGGCAGGCACATGATGCCGGCGCTTGGACGGATTTTCCGCGATGCACGTCCGGCTTCATGATCGCGCGACCCACGGCCATGGAGCTGCTGCATGGACTTTGATCTTACGCATGAGCAGCGGCAGATCCTGGAATATGGAAACCTGGTCGCGCAGAAATTCGATCGCAAATACTGGATGGAATGCGCCGAGAAGCACGTGTTCCCCGATGCGCTCTATCAACGTGTCGCGGAGGATGGGTTCGTCGGAACCATGGTGCCCGAGGAATATGGCGGTGCCGGCCAGGGCATGGTCGAAATGCATCTCTTCCTTGAAGGATTGTCGAACAACGGCATTCCGCTGCTCAATCTCGTCGTCGGCGCAGCGATGAGCCTGGGTTTCATAGCCAAGTACGGTTCGGAGCAGCAGAAGGCGCGTTACCTGCCCGACGCCTGCAAAGGCAAGACGCGCTTCTGTTTTGCGATCACCGAACCTGACGCCGGAAGCAACACGATCCGAACCACGACGATGGCGAAAAAACGCGGCAACCGCTTCGCCCTGAACGGTCAGAAGACATTCATCACCGACGCCGACGGCGCCGACCATGCGCTGGTCGTGGCGCGAACCACGCCGCAGAGCGAGACCCAGAAGAAGACTGACGGCTTCACCCTGTTCGTCGTGGATCTGAAAGCCAAAGGGCTGCAGAAGCAATACATCCCGGTCAGCATCCCGGCGCCGGAAACGCAGTGGCAATTGTTCTTCGACGATGTTGACCTCGGACCGGAAGATATCGTCGGCGAGATCGACAAAGGTTTCAGCATTCTGTTCAAGAGCCTCAATCCGGAGCGTATTCTGGTAGGCTCGATATGCTGCGGTCTCGGCCGTTACGCGCTAAACCGCGCGGTCGACTACGTCAGGGAACGCAGGGTGTTCAACAACGTGCCGATCGGCGCCTACCAGGGATTGCAGCATCCGCTTGCGAGTGCGCGGACAGATATTGAGATCGCCTCCCTGATGACACTGAAGGCGGCGTGGATTTTCGATCAAGGGCGGGAAGCCGGCGAGTTTGCCAACATGGCCAAGCTCGCTGCCGCCGACGCCGGCATCAAGGCGGTGGACACCGCCGTGCAGTGCCATGGCGGCAACGGTTTCACCAAGGAGTACGGCATCTTTGATATCTATCCGCTGGTACGGCTGTTGAAGACTGCCCCGCTCAACCGCGAAATGATCCTCAACTATATCGGCGAGCACGTGATGGGCTTGCCGCGCAGCTATTAGGATTACGTGCGATGGCCCTCCTGAAGTCCGATGTTGCCACCACGAGCGAAGAATACCTTCGCAACCGGAAAATCTATGACGAGCGAATTGCCGATCTCCGGACGCGTCGCGCGGCCGCAACCGTTGGTGGTCCGAAGCGGGCGAGGCTGCTGCACAAGGAGCGTAAACAGCTGCTGCCGCGCGAACGCATCGCGGCCCTGCTCGACCCCGGCTCGCCGTTTCTCGAATTTTGCCAGCTCGCCGGCGAAGGCATGTATGACGGCGTACCTCCCGGCGGCAGCATCATCACCGGCGTCGGGATGGTGTCTGGCCGTGCCTGCATGATCATCGCCAATGACGCGACAGTGAAAGGCGGCACCTACTACGGCATCACCTGCAAAAAGCACGTCCGCGCGCAGCGGTTTGCCTGGCAGCACCGGCTGCCCTGCGTCACCATGGTCCAGTCCGGCGGTGCCAATCTGCCGGACCAGCCCAATATCTTTCCCGACGAAGGGCAGTTCGGATCGATTTTTTACAACCAGATCCGGATGTCGAGCGAAGGCATTCCGCAAATCGCCATCGTTCACGGCCCTTCGACCGCCGGAGGCGCCTACATGCCGGCGCTGTGCGACGAGACCGTCATTGTGCGCAATCAAGGCGCGATGTTCCTGGGCGGCCCGCAACTCGTCTATGCGGCGACCAAGGAAGAAGTCGGCATCGAAGCGCTCGGCGGTGGCGAAATGCATAGTCGCGTCAGTGGCGTCACCGACCATCTGGCGGAAAGCGACAGCCACGCCATTGCGATTGCCCGCGACATCGTTGCCCATCTTGGCGAGATTCCCGCGCAGCGGTGGAACGTGACTCCGCCGCGCCCACCGCGCTGCGACCCAAACGATATCTACGGACTGATCAGCGCCGATCCGCGCGTTCCTACCAACAACCGCAATATCGTCGCGCGCCTCGTCGACGACAGCGAATTTCATGAATTCAAGCCACTTTACGGCGACACGCTGATCACCGGCTTTGCGCGCGTCATGGGGTTTGAGATCGGAATTCTCTGCAACAATGGCGTTCTGTTCTCGGAAAGCGCGCTCAAAGCGACCCACTTCATCGATCTCTGCTGCAAGCGCAACATTCCCCTGTTGTTTATGGCCGACGTCACCGGCTTCATGGTTGGACGTGAAGCAGAAGAAGGCGGCATCTCCAAGCACGGCGCCAAGATGATCACGGCGATGGCCAGCGCCAATGTCCCGAAATACACGCTGATCATCGGCAATGCCTACGGTGCCGGGTATCTGTCCATGTGCGGCCGCGCCTTCAAACCAAACGCGATGATGATGTGGCCGAACGGGCGCTCTGCGATCATGGGACCGGATCAGGCCGCCAATACGCTCGCCATGGTCAAGGATGAAGGGCACAAGCGCGAGGGCACGAGCTGGAGCGACGAAGAGCGCGAGGCGTATCGCGCGCCGGTACGCAAGACGTTCGAGGACTTTGCCAATGCCTATAATTTTGCCCGCAACACGTGGTGTGACATGGTCATCGATCCGCTCGAAACCCGCAATGTGATGGCGCTCCTGCTCGATCTTGCCGGCCGCCTGCCACCGCAGGACACCGGATTTGGCGTGTTCAGAATGTGATGACAGAGGTATCGCCCCGGTGTTCACGAAAATCCTGATCGCCAATCGCGGTGAAATCGCCTGCCGCATTGCGCGAACTTGTCACCGGTTGGGGATTGCCGTCGCCGGGGTCCACTCCACGGCCGATGCCGAGGCCTTGCATGTCAAGGTGATCGGCGAGTCCGTCGAGATCGGCAACCCGGCCGCTGCCGACAGCTACCTGAGGATCGACGCCGTGATCGATGCTGCGAAAATCTCCGGCGCGCAGGCCATTCATCCCGGCTTTGGCTTTCTTGCCGAAAATGCCACGTTCGCGCGCGCGGTCGAGGCCGCAGGCCTGGTCTTCATCGGTCCGACGCCCGAGGTCATCGAGCGGCTCGGTGACAAGGCGTCCGCGAAGCGCGAAGCCGAAGCGGCCGGTGTGCCGACGGTCCCCGGAAGCAAGACGCCGAGTGAAGACGCCGCCGAGATCGCCAGGATCGTGCGCGAAGTCGGGCTTCCGGTGATGCTGAAGGCTGCGGCGGGAGGCGGCGGCAAAGGCATGCGCGCCGTCTCACATCTCGAAGGCGCTTCCAGCGAAATCGAATCCGCCATGCGCGAAGCAAAAAATTCTTTTGGCTATGCTGGCCTGATCGTCGAAAAGCTGATCGAGCGCGGGCGCCATATCGAAATACAGATCGCCGGTGATGGCAAAGGCAACGTGGTTCACCTGTTCGAGCGCGAATGTTCGCTGCAGCGACGTCACCAGAAGCTCATCGAGGAAGCCCCCGCGGCCAATCTCCCTCCGTCGCTTCGTGAAAAAATGATCGCCGACGCGGTGCGATTATCCAAGCGCCTGAACTATCGCGGGGTCGGCACCGTCGAATTTATCCTGAGCGGCGAAAGCTATTATTTCCTGGAGGTAAATCCGCGCCTCCAGGTCGAGCATCCCGTCACCGAAATGGTGACTGGCATCGATATCGTCGAGACCATGCTGCGCATCGCCGCCGGCGAGGGATTGCCTTTTGCCCAGCGCGACGTGCGCTGCCACGGCCATGCCGTCGAGGCGCGAATCTGCGCGGAAGATCCTGCGAACAATTTTCTCCCCTGCTCCGGGGATCTCGCTTACGTCAAATTTCCGGCCGATCGCGTTCGCGTCGAGACCGGCGTCGAAAGCGGGTCAACTGCCACGCCCTATTACGATTCAATGCTGGCCAAGCTGATCGCTCACGCCGAAACGCGTGACGAGGCGCTCGGCGTGCTGAGCCGTGCGCTCGACGAAACCTCGATTTTCGGGATCACGACCAATCAGACATTTCTCAAACGCTTAATCGGCCTACCCGCGACGCGGGACGCCACGTTCCATACCCGGCTGATCGACGAGCAGATCGACCAGCTGGTAGACAAGGCAACGGGTCCCGACACCGATGCGCTCGCGCTGGGCGCATGTTTCTGGATGATGAGACAACGCCACCCAGCGGCTACCAGCCCGTGGCAGTCGCGTGACATGACCGGATGGAAAATGACTGATGGCGGCGACGGGCTGTCGCCGATCCCGATACTGCATCTTGACGCCGCCGGCGCGAGCGCCGAGATCAGATTTGCTCCGCGGCGTGCCGACGGCGCCATGATGGTCGGCGTCAATGACGACAAGCGGCTGGTCAGATTATTTCCGCTTGGAGACGAAAGCTTCACTGCCGTCGTCGGAACTCGCCGCGAGACGGTACGGATCTACCAGCATGATCAGACGGTCTTCGTCCACGATCTCCGCGGCATCCATACCCTGACGGCCATACCCTATCTGACCTACATCAGCGCAACTGCCGAAACGAGCGGCGAACTGCGCGCACCGATGACGGGCATGCTCCTGAAGGTCAACGTAGCAGTCGGCGACAGGGTCAAGGTCGGGGATGTCGCCGCCATCCTGGAATCGATGAAGATGGAATTGCGCATCAGCAGCGAAACCGACGGCGTGGTCACCGCGGTCAATTGCCGGGCGGGCGAGACCGTCGAGCGCAACGAAGTTGTCGTGATCGTCGAGCCGGACCGGCAATCGTAATTCAATTTCGGCACAGGGAGTGGCGCGCACATGGATCTAAATCTGAAGGGAAAATCGGTCGTGGTCACTGGAGGCGGCTCCAATATCGGCCGTGCCATCGTTCTTACCTTCGCGGTCGAGGGCGCCCATATCACCGTTGGCGATCTCGACGATGGGCAGGCCGAAAAGGTGGCCGAGCTGGCCAGGAAGAAGGGTGCCGCGAGCGTTCAGGTCATCAAGACCGACGTGACCGACATGGACCAGGTCAAAGCCATGTTCAAGGCGGCGACCGACAGACATGGCACTGTCGATGTGCTGGTCAACAATGTGGGCTGGGACCAGTTCATGTTCTTTACCCAGACCACGCCGGAGCTCTGGCAGAAAATCATCCAGATCAATTATGTCGGCATGCTCAATTGCACTAAATGCGTCCTCGACATCATGATCCCAAACAAGACGGGCGCCATAGTGTCGATCAGTTCTGACGCCAGCCGCGCCGGCGAACCGCGCGAGGCGGTCTATGGCGGCGTCAAGGCAGCGATCAATTCCTTCATGAAGACGATCGCCAAGGAAAACGGCCGCTACGGAATCCGCTGCAATGTCGTCTGCCCAGGCGTCACCGTGCCGGAAGAGACCGACGAAATCGGCAGCACCAGTATGTGGACCAAAAAGGACTCCTTTTTCACGCCGGAACAGTTCGAAAGGGTCGCAAAGGCATTGCCGCTGCGGAGGCTCGGTCGGGCCGAAGACACCGCCAACGCCGTGGTCTTCCTGGCATCTTCGGCCGCGGGCTATGTCACCGGCCAGGTCCTGTCGGTCTCGGGCGGATACACCATGATCGGTTAAAGATCCGAAAATCATCTGTTGAAAGCAACGAACGACGGGGAGCGCGCCATGCGATTGGGAAGCGTCAATTACGAAACCAGGGGCAAGGTCGCGATCCTCACGCTCGATGAGCCGAACAAGCTCAACGCCCTGAGCGCAGGCATCCGCACCGGGATTCTCGAAGGACTGAAAAAGGCTGACGCGGACGACGCCATCCGGGTCGCCATTATCACCGGCAGCGGCGACAAGGCATTTTGCGCTGGCGCTGACATCGGCAGCTTCGATTTCGATCCGGAGAAAGCTCGCAGCTTCCTGATCGCGGCGCTGGAAGTGCTGGCCGCGCCTGAAAACACGCGCAAGCCGGTGATATCAGCCGTCAACGGCATCGCCTATGGCGGTGGATTTGAGCTTGCAATAGCGTCCGACTTCGTCATCGCATCAGACCGCGCGCGGTTCGCGGTGCCGGAAATTAAGCTCGGCCTGTTGCCCGGGTTTGCGATCGTGCGGTTGCAAGACCTGGTGGGCCGCGCCAAGGCCAAGGAAATGAGCATCCTCGGTGACCCGATCTCCGCGGAGGAAGCCTGCCGCCTCGGCCTTGTGCTGCGGGTCGTACCGCACGACAGCGTGCTCGCGGAAGCCCTTGCGTTTGCGGAACGCATCGCGTCGAAGCCGCGCCTGGCAGTGCAAATGGCCAAATCGTTCTACAACCGCGGCCTCGGGGGCGACGAGATGCGTCACGCCATCGACGGCTTTCCACTGCTCTTTATGCATGAGGACGCGCGCGAGGGCGTCGCGGCCTTTAGGGAGAAACGCGAGCCCAAATTCAGCGATAAGTAAGTCGCCCCAAACGGTATGTCTCCAAGTCAGAATGCCTGCCGCCGGCTCCCCATAAGGCCGTCCCGACAGCGTTATCCTCTTGCTGTCTTGACCCAATGGACGAGAGGCCGTGAGGTCATCCG
>JAQGKJ010000656.1 GCA_028290165.1 Bradyrhizobium sp.
CCTGGGGATCGAGGAATGGTAGCCGCGCCCCGCATCATCCCGGAAGCCGTCCGCGCCACCCAGGCGCGCGCATCGGATCCCGCGGCCTCCGCGTTCGTCTCGGCCAATGCCGGCTCGGGCAAGACCCATGAGCTGGTGCAGCGGGTGATCCGGCTGCTGCTCTCGGACGTGCCGCCGGAAAAGATTCTCTGCATCACTTTTACCAAAGCCGCCGCGGCCAATATGGCGGAGCGGGTATTTACCACGCTCGGCCACTGGATCACGCTCGATGACGAGGCGCTTACGGCCGCGATCCGCGATGTCGGCATTGCGCGTGTCGATGCGAAACTGAGAATGCGGGCGCGCGAACTGTTCGCCAGCGCGCTGGAAACGCCGGGCGGCCTCAAGGTGCAGACCATCCACGCGCTCTGCACAAGGCTGCTGCAGCAATTCCCGTTCGAAGCCAATGTGCCGGCGCGTTTCGCCGTGCTCGACGAGCGCGACCAGAACGAGATGATGGAGCGCGCTAATCTTGCCGTGCTGCTCGAGGCCTCCCGCGATCCCGAGAGCGCGACCGGACGCGCGCTCATGACCGCCATGGCGAGCGCTGCGGATGTCACCTTCAAGGATGTCGTGCGCGAGGCTTGTTTGAGTCGCGATCACTTCATGGCCTGGACCGACGACGCCGGTAGCGTTGACGTCGCGGTAGCGCAGATGTCGGCGGCCCTCGGCGTCGATCCCGGCGAGCGCATTGAAGACGTCGAGCGGGAGATCGTCGACGGCCCCTATCTTCGGCGATCGGGATGGGAAGACATCGCCGCTGCGCTCGACAGCGGAAGCAAATCCGATTCCGACCAGGCCGTCAGGCTGCGCGCGGCGCTGGCTTCCGCTGGCATCACGCAAGTTGACGAATATCTCGGCGTATTCCTGACCGACGAGCGCGCGCCGCGCAAATCGGTGGTAACCAAAAGATTCTCGGATAATAACCCGGCGATTGGACGGTTGTTCGAAGCCGAAATTCTTCGCATCACGCCTCTCATCGAGCGGCGGCGCGCGGTGACCATTCGCGACCGGACGCAGGCGCTGCTGCACATCGCGACCGCGGCGGCCGCAAACTACCGGCGCGGGAAGCAGGAACGCGGGCTGCTCGACTATGACGATCTGATCGACAAGACGCTTGCGATGCTGGATCGCATCTCTTCGGGGTGGGTGCATTACAAGCTCGATCGCGGCGTCGATCACGTGCTGATCGACGAGGCCCAGGATACCAGCCCGCGGCAATGGGACATCGTCGCCCATATCATTTCCGAATTCACCTCGGGCGAAGGCGCGCGCGACGGTATCACCCGCACGATCTTTGCGGTCGGCGACGAGAAGCAGTCGATCTTTTCGTTCCAGGGCGCGGCGCCGCGTGAATTCGATAGCCGCCGCCGCGGGCTCGAGAAGAAATTCATCGATGCCGGACTGAAATTCGATCCGGTGTCGTTCACCTATTCGTTCCGGTCGGGACCGGCGATCCTGCAATCCGTCGATTTCGTGTTTCGCGACGAGATGATTTACCGCAGCATCCACGCGGTGAATGCTTATCCGGTGCACGAAACGTTGGCGGACGCCGGGCCCAGCCTGATCGATCTCTGGGAATTGCAATTGCCGGACGGCAAGCAGGACATCGAAGGCTGGCGCGCGCCGTTCGACGGGCTGTCGCAGACAAGCCCCGAGGTAAAGCTCGCCAGGCGCATCCAGGCCGAGATCAAGCGGCTGGTCGAAAGCGGCACCCTGACGGGCCATGCCGGCGACCGCCGTCCGTTACGCTATGGCGACATGCTGGTGCTGGTGCGGCGGCGCGGCAATGCGTTCGATGCGGTGATCCAGGCCCTGAAACACGCCAGCGTTCCCGTTGCCGGCGCCGACCGGCTGAAACTGACCGAACACATCGCGATCATCGACCTGATGAACCTTGCGGATGCGCTGTTGCTGCCGCAGGACGATCTGGCGTTGGCGGTTGCGCTCAATAGCCCACTATTTGGAATTAACGACGACGACCTGTTCACGCTGGCATGGCAGCGCAAGGGATCGTTACGCAACGCCTTGAGCCTGCACACTGCGACTGACAGCAAATTCAGGGAAGTGTTGAATCGTCTCGAAAAATGCGAGCGCCGTTTTGTCACCGATACGCCATTTGCGTTCTATGCCTGGCTGCTCGGCGGCGACGGTGGCCGGAAGCGCATCCTGAAGCGGCTCGGCCATGAGGCCAATGACGCGCTCGACGAATTTCTCGAACTTGCTTTGGCCTACGAGCGCAAGACGCCAGCCTCGCTGCAGGGCTTTGTGGCGTGGCTGCGCACGGCCGACCTCGAGGTCAAGCGCGACATGGAGATCTCGCGCAACGAAGTCCGCGTCATGACCGTGCATGGCGCCAAGGGGCTGGAATCATCCGTGGTGTTCATGGTCGACACCACTTCCTCGCCCTCGGATACGCAGCGCCCGAAACTCATTCATCTGCCGCTCAGTAACGCCGCGCCTCATGCGCCCGGCGTCGTGGTCTGGGCCGGCAAGAAGGCCGACGATTCGACTGATGTCGCGGCTGCCCGCGCGGCGATGCTTGGCGAGACCGAGGATGAATACCGCCGCCTGCTCTATGTGGCGATGACGCGCGCGGCCGATCGCCTGATCGTCGGCGGCTGCATGCCGGGCAACATGAATACGGTCCGCAAATTCTCCTGGTACGACCTGATCGTCAAAGGGCTTAGCCATTCCGGATTGAACGAACAGACGATCGAGACGCCGGACGGCCCGGTCAAACGCTACTCCCGGCCTGAGGATGTCGCGGTCGCCACGGGCCCAGCCGCGGCCCCGACGACCAGCTCCCGAATCGCGCTGCCATCGTGGCTGCAGACATCGGCGCCGCCGGAATCGCGCCCCGGCGCACTTCTCCGCCCTTCCGATTCCGCCGAAGACGAAGGCCACCGCCTTCGAACCGGCGAATCGATCCAGTTGCGTGCCCGCGCATTGCAGCGCGGCACGCTGGTGCACCGGCTGCTGCAATCCCTTCCTGATGTCGCAACCGAACGCCGACGCGACGCGGCGCTAAAATACCTCGCCCGCAACGCCGACGGCTGGACCGACGGCGATCGCGAGGCGCTGGCGGAAGCGGTGCTGGCCCTGATCGGGGATGCGCGATTCGCAGCGGTATTTTCGGACCATAGCCGCGCCGAGGTCGGATGCGCAGGAAGGCTGGAGCGTCCGGGCCAGCGGCCGGCCCTGGTTTCCGGGCAAATCGACCGGCTGGTGGTGAGCGCAAGGGAGGTCCTGATCGTCGACTTCAAGACCAACCGCGCCCCGCCGAAACTCGCCGCCGAGGCGCCCAGAGGTTACGTCCGCCAGCTTGCGCTCTACCGCGCGGTCTTGAGCAAGCTTTATCCCCAGCTGCCGGTCCGCGCAGCATTACTTTGGACCGAAATACCTGAATTGATGGAGATTTCTGCTACTGAGCTGGACGCGCAACTGGCAACCATTATCCAGGGGGATGTCCAAGCTTGACCCGGCAACCCTGCGTTCATAGGTTGGCTGCATGATCCTGGCGGCGATTCTTGAAAGCCGCATCTTTCCCAACCGAACGAGGTATCCCAATGGCCGTTGGCAAGGTTTCTGACGCCGATTTCGACGCCGAAGTGCTGAAGGCGACCGGCCCGGTCGTCGTCGATTTCTGGGCCGAATGGTGCGGCCCCTGCCGCATGATCGCACCCGCGCTCGACGAGATTTCCGGCGCGATGGGCGACAAGGTGAAAATCGTAAAACTCAACGTCGACGAGAGCCCGAAGACGGCTTCGAAATACGGCGTGATGTCGATCCCGACCCTGATGATCTTCAAGGGCGGCGAGATGGCCTCGCGCCAGGTCGGCGCCGCGCCGAAGCAGAAGCTGCAGCAGTGGATTACGGCTGCGTGCTGATCTGCTGGGCTTATAAATAATTGATACTGACGGCCGGCAAATAGCCGGCCGTGCGCGTTTAAGAGGCATGCCGCCCGTACGCCGAAACGCCGCTCGAAAAACCTCCCGATCGAAGCCATTGGCGGCGATGGAGGCGCGTTCCGTCGATAGCATTCCCCGAGGAGCCGAATGGCAGTACGAGCCGAAATGGGATGGCTTTCGCTGCCTGCTTTCCCGCAACGGCACCAAGCTCGATCTTCGCTCGAAATCGGGCGAAGACCTGACACGCTACTTTCCCGAACTGACTGACGCCGCGCTCAGGCTGAAGGCGAAGACATTCGTGCTCGACGGCGAAATCGTGGTGCCGCATGGCAAGGCATTTTCGTTCGACGACCTGTTGCAGCGAATCCACCCCGCCGCGAGCCGGGTCAGGAAGTTATCGCAGGAAACACCGGCGCTTTTTATCGCATTCGACCTGCTGGCAACGGCGGCAGACAAAAAGCTTTCCGCGCAGCCACTGGCCAAACGGCGTCCGGCGCTGGAAGCCTTCGCGAAGACCCAGTTCAAAACCAACCCAACATTTCGACTCTCACAGGCAACGACAAATCATGCGACTGCCAAAAGATGGCTCGCGCAGGCCGGCGGCGGATGCGACGGCGTCATCGCCAAACGCCTCGACCTGCCATATCAGTCGGGCAATCGCGAGGGCATGCAGAAGATCAAGCACTTTCGAAGCGCCGACTGTGTGGTCGGCGGTTTTCGTTACGCGACCAATTCAGTGAACGGCAAAAAAGTAATCGGGTCGCTGCTGCTCGGTCTCTACGATGACGAGGGATTATTGCATCACGTCGGATTCACCTCGGCGATCAAGCAGCAGGAAAAACCCTCGCTGACGTCAAAGCTCGAGCCGCTGATCGCAAAACCCGGATTTACCGGCAACGCGCCGGGCGGACCAAGCCGCTGGTCGACCGAGCGCTCGGCGCAGTGGTGTCCGCTGAAGCCGAAACTGGTTGTCGAAGTCGCTTACGACCATTTCAGCGGCGAGCGGTTTCGTCACGGCACCTCCATCCTGCGCTGGCGGCCGGACAAGGCGCCCGAGCAGTGCACGTTCGGTCAGCTGAAGCAAAAAGCCGCCGATCCGATGAAGCTGTTGGCCTGAGGCGTTTCATGCGAGCAATCGACCAATTTCCCTTCGTCATACGCGGGCTTGACCCGCGTATGACGAGTATAGATGTGATGCGCTGCAC
>JAQGKJ010000718.1 GCA_028290165.1 Bradyrhizobium sp.
CGTGCGGCGCCAAGGTTGGATAGCTTGCTCGGGAACCAGCTCTCCATTCAGTAGGTGCAGGTGTACGGCCAAGTGTATGGCGTGTAATACGGGCAATCAAGGCCGTCGCCGTAAAGGCCGCGGCGAGAGAACTGATCTCGGCGCATGCCCGCGAAGTGACCTCCGCGGAAACCGCCGATACGAGCTCCGCCAAGACCGCCGACATGACTTCCGCCAAAGCCTCCCACGTGGCCTCCGCCGAAGCCGCCCATGTGGCCTCCGCCGCCACCTCCGTGGCCGCCGCCGCCGCGGGCTTGCGCACCCGTGGCAAGAAGGCTGCCGGCAAGCACGGCGCTAGCCAAAACCATCATCACTCGACCTCTCATGACATTCTCCTTTGGATGGGCGGCAATTTCCGCCACAGTATTTCGTCAGCGCCGGCCCGTGCGAGCAAGGCCGGCGCTGAAGTCGCGATGAACTGAAGATGGGGATTGCTGATGGGCGACTCTATTAAATTCCTGTTCAATCATCCGAGGTGAAGAGCCGGCGCGGCTCGATCCAATGCCAAGCGTGCGCCGGATCAAAAGCTCGATATCAAATGGAGGGGAGTGCGCATGCTATTTCAGCCACGCAACCTGGACCGGCTGCTATCGTGAGCTGGAAGCCGTGCAGCTTGACGATCGCCAACACCAGGCTCAGACCAAGGCCAAATCCAAAGCTATTCCGGCTCTTGTCGGCGCGGTAGAAGCGCCGCGTGACGGCTTCCCGTTCATGCTCCCGGATGCCGGGTCCTGTGTCCGAAACCCGAACGATACTTTCGTTTTTGCGGTGAATCAAAGCGAGTTCCACGCGCCCGCCCGAGGGCGTGAATTTCAGGGCATTGTCAACAAGGTTGGCAACGGCCTCAACGAGCAGGTCTCGGTCGCCGCACACCGTCGCGTCGCCGCAGGGCAGAACCTGCAGAGTGATATGCTTGTCTTCCGCGATGGGTTCATACATATCGCCAACCTCCCTGACGACACTCGCCAGCGCGATCTTGTTGAAACCGCCGAGGCGGCCGCCATATTCGATCTCCGCGATGCGCAGAAGCGTCGTTATGATCGTCAACGTGTGGTCAACGCCGGCAATCGCCCGCTCCGTGACCGCCTGCAATTCCTCGATCGTCTTGGCATTTGCGAGCCCACGTTCGAGGGCGAGTCGCACCCGGGTGAGAGGCGTGCGGAGATCGTGAGCTATTTCGTTGCCGACCCCGGCCATCTCTTTCACGACAGCTTCAATTTCATCCAGCATGCCGTTTGCAATCTCGGCAAGTTTGTCGAACGGATGGTCAAGCCCCTGCGTGGCCAGGCGCTGTCGTAAATCGCCGGCGACGATGCAGCGGACCAACGTATTTAATTCGGCCACGCGTTTCTGGGCCCGGACGCTCAGGACCATGCCGATTACCAGGCCCAGGCCCAGCGCGAACGGCAATCCCAGGAGCAAGGCGCGCGCCACAACCTCCGCAAGCTTCTTCAAATCGTCGATGTTGCGGGCAATCACCAGCACGTTGTCGTTCGGCAGGCGGCGTGCAATTGCGCGAACGGTCATTGCTTCCTGGCTATTTTGGTCGAGCCGGATAGCCGCGGCGCCCTGAACCGGTGCGTCGATCTTCAGTCCGTGTGGCAGGCTTGCCAGGTTCCCAGCGATACGATGCCCATCCGAGCCAAACAGGCCCGCAAGCTTGATGCGGCGCGGATCCTGGCGCAATCGATCGTCGATAGCGATCAACTGCCGGTCCGAAGGGTCCGCGGCGATGGCGAGACTTTCCTCGGTGATGGCGGCATCTGTTTCCGCCAACATGTACTCTGCCGCCTCCCAGTAGACGAAAGCGGAGAACAGCAGGATGCACAGCATGAATGCACAGGCAGTCCAGCGGAAAGTTGTTGTTCGGACAAAGTCAGGAAGCTGCACGGGGAATAAATCCAGCCCCACGAACATTGTGTATCGCCGGAGCTTCTTTCGGCGACGCTAATGATCGAGCGCCATCACGTCCGGCGCTCGAGGCTGATGCCCGATGGCCGACCGCTCCATTTTGCCTGGCTATTGTCATATCATCCATCATGCTGCAGACGCGCTGTGAACGCAGTCTCTCGAGGAATCGGACGGCGCGCGCCCGCCTCACTCAGGGGGGCATAAGGCGCGGCGCGTGCCATCCGCTCGACAGCCGCATGATGCCGCCTCGAGAGAACAGGCGGGGCTGCTCGAAAGGTGATTTAGGCTCGCGGGTCTATTTGCACCATTAAATAGCGGTTTAGGTTGCTCGATCCGCGTTCGGGTTCTCACCATTCACAAGCTAAATTCGTATTTAGTTGAGAAAGCCGCTTCGGCCCGCAACGTTTAATACTTGTCGCCCTTCCGCCTGGATCGACCGGGATGGGTCGCTGAAGCTGTCGCCGCGCGGCGCGCACTGGAACGCATCGGAGTAATCCATGATGGAGCCAGCCCGAATCGTTGATCGCCAGATTTGGCGGGAGAGCGGTCTAAGCTCGGGCAGTCGTTCGATCCCCGAAGAGACCGCGGTGGCACTTACATATAACGGCGGGACCTATGCGGTAATGATGACGACGCCGCAGGATCTGGAGGATTTTGCGGTCGGCTTCAGCCTGAGCGAGGGCATCATCGGCTCTGCCAGCGATATCGATTCGCTGGACGTCGTGTCTCTCGATGACGGCGTCGAACTACGGATGTGGCTCAGCAAACCAAAGGCCGATCGCCTGCAGGAGCGACGGCGGCATATTGCCGGACCGACAGGCTGCGGATTGTGCGGCATCGATTCAATCTCAGAAGCCATGCGTCCTGCGGCCCCTATCGGACACGGCCGGCAATTTTCGTCGGAGCAGATTATGGCCGCCATGCGGAATGTAGGGTCGCGTCAAAAGCTCAACATCGAGACGCGCGCGGTTCACGCCGCGGCTTTTTGGGATGCTACCGGCGGCATCGTTGCCCTGCGCGAGGACGTTGGCCGTCATAACGCCCTCGATAAGCTCGGGGGTGCATTGGCGCGTGCGTCCGTTGCGGCGAGCGAGGGGATCATACTTCTCACCAGCCGGGTGTCGGTGGAGATGGTGCAGAAAAGCGCCGCGATCGGCTCGCCTGTGATGGTGTCGGTCTCGGCGCCGACAGCGCTGGCCGTTCGTATGGCGGATGCGGCAGGCATCACGCTTGCTGCCATTGCGCGCGCGGACGGATTCGAAGTGTTCACGCATCCCTACCGAATTTCATTGCCAATCCAGGCTGTCGGTAAAGGCTCTGCTCGCGCTGCAAAATGATGCCAGCCAGTATAACAAAATTGCTAATGAGAATGACGCGAGTGTGACTTCTGTTTGATTAGCGAGAGCATCGTCCAACATTATCTCATCAAGAGACAAGGCGCACAGGCGAGATCCAGTTGCGTCGTGCCGGCGTGTCCATGTCTGATCAACGGAGATTACAATTTAACGGAGATTACGATGCGAAAGACAGTTCTAGCCATTCTCGCCACGTCGCTGATTGTCGGATCGACAGTCCAAATGGCCACGGCAGCCGAGCGCCATACTCACAGAGCGGATCGCGCACGCGCGGCTGCGAGCCAGCAGTTCCGCAACGCCAATGACTCGCTCGCCTGGCCATCTTTCGAACGACAGTCGTCGGACTACAGCGAAGGCCATGTGATCTCGGCGCCTGCCGGTCATTGATCGTCAATCTCAGGCAGAAAAGAAGCCCCGACTGTGTCGGGGCTTCTTTGTTTCGAGGCGCGTCGTGAACGCCTAACTTGCCGGCTTTGATGGAGAGCCCGATGACACCCGCCAAACCGTGTTTCCAACGTCGTCGGCGATCAGCAATCCGCCGGTCCGATCGACGGCCAGGCCGACTGGCCTGCCACGCGCGTGATTGTTGGCATCGAGGAAGCCTGTGACGACGTCCTGCGCCGGACCGCTGGGCTGTCCGCCGCTGAACGGCACGAAAACCACCTTGTAGCCGTTCAGCGGGGTTCGATCCCAGCTTCCGTGCTCGCCTACGAACGCACCGCCCCGGTAGTTCGCGGGAAGTTCGGTGTCATTGTACATGGCCACACCCAACGGCGCCACGTGCGAGCTGAGCGCGTAATCCGGCACAATCGCCTTGGCCACCAGATCGGGCCGCTGCGGTTCGACCCGCGGGTCCAAATGCTGGCCGTAATAGCTATAGGGCCAGCCATAGAAACCCCCGTCGCGCACCGAGGTCAGATAATCCGGAACCAGGTCGGGCCCGATCTCGTCGCGTTCGTTGACGACCGCCCAAAGTTTGCGGGTCTCAGGCTCCCACGCGAGGCCGGTGGGATTGCGCGTGCCGCTGGCGAAGATGCGATGGGCGCCCGATGTGCGGTCGACCTCCCAGATCGCGGCGCGTTCGTATTCCGCTCCGATTCCATTTTCGGTGATGTTGCTGTTCGAGCCTACCCCGACATAGAGCTTGGAGCCGTCGGGGCTCGCTATCAGGGTCTTCGTCCAGTGATGATCGATCGGTCCGCCAGGGAGGTCCGTGAGCTTGGTGCCCGGGGCGGTGATGCTGGTCTGCCCTTTCTGATAGGGATAGCGGACAATTCCGTCGGTGTTGGCTACGTAAAGATCCTGGCCAACCAGGGCAACGCCAAACGGCGAGTTGAGGTTGTCCAGGAAGACGGTTCGTACTTCGGGAATGCCATCACCATTGGTATCGCGCAGCAATGTGATGCGGTTGGCGTCTTTGGCTTTGGCGCCGGCGAACGACTGGACCCAGCCGGTGATCACATCCTTGGGACGGAAGATCGGCGCTTTCGGTCCATTGCTCTCAACCACCAGCACGTCGCCATTGGGAAGGACGTAGAGCGACCTTGGGTGCTGAAAGCCCGTGGCCAATGCATGGATCTGCAATCCCTGCGGCACAGCGGGAGTTTCGTCCTTTCCCCATCCGACCGCTTTCGCGATCCTGATCGGCGGGATCAAATACTGTTGTAGCTTGGGCAGTTCGGGATTGGCACCGATCTGTATTTTCGGGTCGCCGCCGCTATCGTCACAGCCGGCGAGTCCTAATCCAGCCACGCCGACAAACAGGATGGTCAGCGACAGCTTAGCCGAACGTGCAATTTTGGGGACGTGCATCATGTGTCTGCTCCAGTGTGATGACGATATGCCGCGGTCGAGCCCATCAAGCCCATCAACAGCACAATGACCAGGACGAGTCCGGAAAGCGTCAGGCCCGTCGGTACCACTGCGGTATAACCGTCGCGGCTGTGAACGAAGGCATTTATCAGCGAGAGCAAAACGGCGAGCGCGTAGCCAAGCGCGCGAGGCCAGATCGGCTTATTGATCTGCCTGCCGCTCGCAAGATCGAACACGCCGGCCACGATGGCGAGGCCCGCCATCACAAGCCCGGCGACAATCAGCCAGATCGAGAACCTCTCCCACATCACATCGGCGGTCTGCCAATAGGCGAGATCGGTGAGGAAAGCGCCCGTGAAATAGGCGGCGGCAAACGGCGCCAGCATTTCATGGATCGGTTGTCCGCGAGGCTTCGCTGTCGACGTTGGATTGGCGTAGTTGATGAAAGTCCTCCCCGTAACCCCAGTGTGTTGTTGCATGACTCAATCCTCATAATGTTTCGCGATGTCGCTGAAGGGTGCCCCAGGAAGACATCCGGCTTACGGCCAGGTGCTTTCCTGCTGCCTGAAGGAATACATCCGGGGCTTACGGCCAGGTGTTGTCCCGTGCACTCATCGCGTTGCGGATCACTTTTAGAAGCGCATGCCGTGAACTCGGGTGGGGCCGAGCCGGGAGCCATTAAATTCCGATTTAAGAAATTCACTTCGAATTGAGGCGGGAAGAGCCCTCTAAAGCAGAGTTTACTGGCAGAACCGCGGCCGCCTACCCATGTCGTGCGTACACTGTTCAACTAGGAGACCAAGATGAAATTCGCATTGATTGGGGCCGCCGCCGTTGCCGCCGCAGCTTTCGCAACTCCCACTCTGGCGCAGGCCGTTATCTCGGACCCCGGCTATTGCGCGCAGTTCTACCCGGACGCCAACTGTCAAAATCTGGGACCGGGCAATCCGTACACCGACGGCGGTTACTTTCGCGACAACGACTGGCAGAACGGGAACGCCATGATGGCGCCTCACGTACTGCATCACACGCATCGGCATCACGCCGCCAGGTGAACTTTATACGAGTGAACTCTATAAAAAGGCGGCCAGTTGGCCGCCTTTTTTAGATGCGCGACCGTATCCACACCCCTCACTCCTCCCCACCTGCGAAACGAGCCAGCGTATCCGTGCCGTAGTTCTCGCCGATCGACATCGCGCAAATGCGTGACAGGTGCATGTAAGGCAAGCCGGTCTCATCGGCCCACGCGTTGAATTGCGCCTGTACTTTTGCGAGGTCACGCTTCGACATGATCGTCTCTGCCACGTCGAGGCTGGCATCCCGCAGGCACGCGACCACGTCTTTCGATGTCGCGAACCCGTCCCAGCCGAGGAAGCGCAAAAACATTTGGCCGGTATTGCCGCCGAGCCGGCTGCCGCGCCTGGCGAGCAGTTCGAGCAATCCGATTTCGTCGGAAGCTGGCCACTTGGCAAGCAGCTTGCCGAAGCTACCATGTTCCTTCGCCACCTCCCTGATGAAGCTCGCGTTGGCGCGCACGGACATGATCTTGGCGCCGTTGCGGACAATGCGTGTATCCTTGATCAAGGCGTCCCAGAACTCATCGGGCTACAACGAAAGCCGGCCCGGCTCGAATTCCAGAAACGCTTCCTCGAATCCGGCCCATTTCGCTTCGATGACGCTCCAGGCGAAGCCGGCCGAAAACACCCGTCGCGTCATCTCCGCAAGCACGCGGTCGTCGCCGAGCTTGGTGAGCGTCTTCGGATCCGGCCTCTCCCGCAGCAGTTCCTTCAGCGCTTTCGCCCCGCCTTTGCGCTTCTCGGCGCGGGTCCGGATCGTTTTGAACGGGATGGTCATACGCAAATCCTGTGGGCTATCGCTAATTTCTCAACGGCCCGATCAGAAGCGCCGCTGAAGTCGCGGCGTGAATGCTGTGCTCATCCGCTGGCCATTTCTTGTGCCCCGCCCAAGAGCTTGACGTTGAGCTTGCCCCCGGCGAACAACATGTCGTCCAGCGCTTCGCTGATATCGCCGGTTTCGACGCTTGTGCCGCCATCCCGGGCGATGCTTGCCTGTGCGATGCGCCGCATCAGCTCCTTGATGAACGCGGCGCTGACCCCTTTGGTCCGCTGCGCTGCCTCCCTCACAACGGCATCGCCGAGCGGCAGACCCCTGCCATAGAGTTGGACGAGCTTGTTGCGGCCGATCTCGTCTGGAAGCGGCACCTCGATCGCCTGGTCGATGCGGCCGGGGCGGCTCGCCAAGGCGGTCTCAAGCTCCTCCGGCCGGTTGGTGGTGAGGATGAACAGGATATCGGCATCCTGCTTCAGTCCATCCATCTCGTTGAGAAGGGCGTTGAGCAGCGATTCCTCGCAAGGCCCCATGTCGTCGCGACTGCGCGCAATGAGATCGACATCCTCGATCACGACCATCGCCGGCTGCAGCAGGCGGGCAAGATTCATGTAGTGGGCCAGCAATTCGACCTGCGCGGCCGTGATGATCAGGGTCGTGTGGCCGGGCAGGTTGCTCGCCAGATAGCGGATGGTATGGGTCTTGCCGGTTCCGGGCGGCCCGTAAAGCAAAATGCCCTTGCGGGTCGATTGCCCTAGCCGGCGCAGCTGCGGGCGGCTCCCGACAAAGTTCAGGACGTTGCGGTCGAGCAGCTTCAGTGTGGCTTCGGGAAGGATCACGTCCTCGCGTTGAACCGACGGCAATTTGTGGACCATGACGCCTCGCGAGCGTCCCCGATAATCCCCGTCGGCATCGAGCGACAGGATCTTGCCGCGATAGGAACGCGCGGCGTTGACGGCGCTCTCCAACTCGGAGAAGCAGCGTTGCACGAACTCGGCGCCATCAGCGCCGGTCGGTACGGCAATCTCGATCCGGGTCCCTGACTCGTGGCCGTACTCCCGATGCGAGGAGAGCACGACCGCGTAACGCAGGCCCCCGGTTTGGCAGAGCCACAGGCCATTGTTGAGACATTTCACAGCCGCGCTCTCGCCGACATCCACCTCGTGATACTGCGCCGGCGCGATAGCGGGAGCATTCCGGTCATTTCTGGTCAGTCCCGCGATGGTCAAGGTCTCGTAGCGGTGCTGCTCGTAGATGCCGAAAAACCGGATCGGCGATGCGGAGAACAGCCTATCGACGGCCAGTTGAACGTCCGCGCCCATATGACCTGGGAACTGCCGCGACGTCGCAACCAGTTGATCCCGCGGAGTGCCGGCGAAATGCCAGGCCAACGCATCGCAGGCATATTCGAATTGCTTATTGCGGGCGACTTCGGGCAGGTTGCTCGTGACTTCGTACATGCAGTCATCGCAGACAAGCGTCAGCGTGCCTTTCAGCAAAAGCCGGTTCGTGCTGGAAAGCGCGCCGCACAGCTTGCAGCGGCCATTCAACGCTTGATCGTCCTCCGTAACCGCCTCGCTCGTGATCCGGAGCGGATGACCTGAGGCACGGACGCGCTGTCGAGCAGCTTCAAGCAGTTCGTCGGCGATCTCGCGCGGATAGGTCCCGCAACTTGCTTGTCCGTAGGTGTCGATTGCTTCGGTAAATCTGACCGCGTCGGCCAATTGCTTCTTGAATACCGAATGCAGAAGCTCGACGACGAATTCCATCGGCGTTTTATCGTCGTTGTGAAAGGTTACCTGGAGGTGGCCGGCCTCGGCCAGAACATCGGACATGGACTGAGTACCCCTGAATTAAATGTCATTTCGGCATATCGGCTTGGATCGCGGCCAAGGCTAGAACATAACAAGAACAAAGTCACTACCCCAACGTGTAAAAACATGAAGGCGGGCAGTGGAGCGCGGCGCCCGCGTTCCGGCGAGGCTTTCAGCGGTCGCGTTTACGCGCCTCCTCCCACTGGAGCGAACGGCAAGCCAACGTGTATTCGCTCGCCTTTCAGACGTTTGCCCGGCATCCGTTCAGCTTTCATGCGTCGCCGAACACTCAAGTGTGAAGGGCATCGTGGTCGTTTCCTCCTACCTCGACGATGAGGGCTTGGGATGCGTTCCGACGGAGCCCTGACCTCGAAAGCGGAACCAACATTTCGATAATACGGTGCGACTGATGCGGGATCATGACGTGCAACCATCGGGGTTGACGCGACGGCGCGTGCTCCGTGGAATGGGAGGCGCCGGCCTGGCGCTAATGTCCTCGCCGGCGTCAGCGCAACAGACGGTCGATCTGCACGTGCCCGGCGGCCCGAGTATGCGGACGTTCACCACATCCTATCCGCAAAAGGGCCGGATGATCCTGCAACGTTCGAGCCCGCCGTGGCTTGAGACGCCCTTCGAAGTCTTCGACAAGGGCGTGTTCACCCCGAACGACCAGCATTATGTCAGCTGGCACTGGGCGAACTTTCCGGGCGACGTCGATGTGAATAGTTTTCGCCTGACGGTGCGCGGCCAGGTCAATCAGAGCCTTTCGCTGTCGCTCAATGATATCTTGCAGGGTTTTCCGAGACTGGATATCGCCGCGGTCAACCAATGCGCCGGCAATTCGCGCATTTATGCCGAGCCACGCGTGGCAGGCGCGCAATGGGCAGATGGTTCGATGAGCAACGCGATCTGGACCGGTGTGCCTCTCAAGGAGGTGCTCGACCGTGCCGGTGTAAAAGCCGGCGCCATTGCCGTCCGCTTCGGCGGCCTGGACGAGCCGGTGATGCCGGGCGCGCCTAAATTCCTGAAGTCGCTCGCCATCGATCACGCCCGCGACGGCGAGGTGATGATCGCCTTCGGCATGAACGGCGACCAGCTTCCATTGTTGAACGGATTTCCGCTGCGGCTCGTCGTGCCCGGCTGGTGCGGGGTCTACTGGGTCAAGATGCTCAATGACATCGAAGTGCTGGATCAGCCTGACACCAATTACTGGACGGCGACGGGCTATCGCGTGCCCGATACGCCGCACAATTCAGTCAAGCCCGGCGAGACGGGATTCAAGATGGTGCCGGTCACCCGCAATGCTCCGCGGTCGTTCATCACCAACATCCGCAACGGCGACAGCGTGCCGGCAGGGACGCCGGCCTCGGTGCGGGGCATCGCCTTCGGCGGCGATTGCGGCGTTGCCCGCGTCGATCTGTCGGTCGATGACGGCAAGACCTGGCAGCCGACGAAGCTTGGTGCCGACCAGGGGACCTACGGCTTTCGACAATGGCAGACGCAGCTCACACTGCCTGCGCGCGGCGCGCACACGCTGATGGTTCGTTGCACCAACACCGGGAACGAGGCGCAGCCCGATTACCGGATCTGGAATCCGGCCGGCTCTATGTACAACACCATTGAAACGACCCATGTGGTCGCGGCCTGAGGAGGAACCACCAATGCCACGCGAAGTTCTGCCGATCGTCGCCGTTCTGGGTCTAGTTCTCTTTTCGCATCCCGGCCAGGCCGCGACGATCACCACATTGAAGTCGCCGA
>JAQGKJ010000731.1 GCA_028290165.1 Bradyrhizobium sp.
GCGGCAATTGCATGATGTGCTCGAAATAATTGGTCAGCACCGCCTGGCGCTGGCGGTGCGCCAGCCGGTCGGCATGCAGCGCCACCGCCGCACTGCATCCAATGGTAAACAGGCCGAACGCCGCCCAAGCCGCCAGCAGCGGCCAGGCCGAAGTTGATCCCCCCGGCTTGCCGGAGAGAACATCGACGATGCGACCGAACAGCACCGGTTCGGCGAACTGGGCGCCGGCCAGGAGCAGATTGGCGCCGGCGAGAATCCAGCCCAGCCGTGCCTCTTTGCCGAGCAACTCAAGGACGCGCGTGTAGAGGCGAAGCAGGGACATGCCGTTTTGGGGCTCACCGGGCCGCGGGACAATCGTTCAGATCGGCATTCTAATCAGGGATCGGCCCGGGGATACAGCGCCAGGTTGATTTTTGCTCAATTGACCAGGCGGCCATTCAGCGGCGGCAGGAAGCTATCGTCGAAAATCTCGGCGGGCGTGGGCCGCTTGCGAAACTTGAAATCCTCGGCGATCTGGTCGATCGACCGGCTGAGACGGGCCGGGTCGATGCCGCCGATGCCGTCGCGTTGCACCTCGCCGGTGAGGATGTTGTCGGAAATCACCGTCCGAAGGCGCTCCAGCTCGAGATCGCGCGATCCGTCGTCCATTCGGCTGACCACCTCATCCGCCGCGCGCCCGGGCTCGCGGATGGTGAGATTGATGCCGCCAATCAGCGCGCGCAGGAAGCCCTTCACCGCCTCGGGCTTGGCTGCCGCGAACGCCGGATTGACGATCACCGCGAACCCGTAGGCCTCGCAGCCGTAATCGGCATATCGAAACACCGCGAGGTCATCGGCCGGAACGCCGCGGTCCCTCAAATTGACCGCCGACAGATACGAAAAGCCGGCCACGGCATCGACCTGACCCGCCGACAATATCGGCTCGCGCACGGCGGCACTGATCTTGTACAGCTTCACGCCTGCACTCCTGATTCCGTTCTGCCGCGCCAGCGCCGGCCATAGCCGGATCGAAAGATCGCTCTCAGCGACGCCGACCGTTTTGCCTTCGATATCGGAGAGCGCGTGGATGCCCCGGCTTCTGCGGGCAACGATGGCGTAGGGCGCCTTGTTGAACAGCACGAACACCGCCTTGATCGGGCGCGCGCCGGAGCTGTCGCGGAAGCGAATCAACTCGTTGATATCGACCAGTGCGAATTCGCTGGCGCCGCTGGCGACGCGGGCAATCGCGTCCGGCGAGCCGTTGGCGCTGTTGGTCGTGACCGCGAGGCCTTCCGAGCTGAACAGGCCGCGGGCCGACGCCAGCACGAAAGGTGCTGCGCCCGCATCGAGCGGTCGATCGAGCGAAAACTGGATGGCGATCGGTTGCCGGACTTCGTCCCCGGCCCGGCCTGCTCCGGCGCCGAAACACACCAGGCCCCAGACGCCGATCAGCGAAGTCAGCAAGCAGCGGATGGCAATGGTTGGGCTTGCACGCATCATGGATACATCGGGACCGGGTCGCAATTGCCGCGCCGGATATGTTGGTTTGATGACAGTTGAAGCGGCGGTCGCGGGCATTCTGCCGGATAAAAGCTGAACGGTCGATGACCGCCACGATTCGGTCACCGATCGTTCAGCCTGCGTTGGGTTTCGGGAACCTAAGATGCGCTCATTGGTTGGCTTCCGGGGCCTGCCAGGGCAGGCCGGACCGCCACGGAGGATATTCGAGATGTTCGCGCGAAAAGGGTTACTTTCATCTGTTAGGCGCGCCACCGTCATGGCGACGGTTGCGGCGGTGGCGCTGACGGCCGTCGAGCCGTCGCTGGCTCTCGCCGGGCCTGTGCCGTCTGGCAAGGGTACTTTTGCAGCGACTGCAGCCAGCGGCGCGACCGACTTCAGTGCCCGGCGCCGCTATTACCGTGGCGGCGGAGGTGCCGCGGCGGCAGGCGCATTTGCTGCGATCGTCGGGACCGGTCTAGCGATCGCCGCGGCCCAGAACCGCCGTGCCTATTATGACGATTACTATGGCGGCGGGCCGGTCTATTACGGGGGCGGCCCGGCCTATTACGGCTACGGCGACCCTTCCTACGGCGACAATTATTATGGCGCGACCGTGCCCTATTTCCACGGCCACCCCAATCCCGGATGGTAATCGCAAACTTCCGGACCGGATTAATCCGCTGGTCACCGTCGCCGGCGGATTTCTTCGTGGCCGCGCCGGCCGTTAATACGCTGACGACCGGTTTGGATTAATTTCAGGCGATGAGTGATTCGCTCCAGCGGCTTTATGTGGCGGTGATCGCGGCCAGGGATCTCGATCCGGCAATTTCGCGAACCGCGCGGCTGTTTCGGCGCGGGCCGGCCAAGATGGCCAAGAAACTGGCCGAAGAGGCCATCGAGGTCGTGATCGACGCCGTCAACCGCAACCCGGAAGCCGTGGTCCGCGAGAGCGCCGATCTTCTCTATAACCTCACGGTTTTGTGGGCATCGGCCGGGGTGCGGCCCGAGGACGTCTGGCGCGAAATGGAACGGCGCGAAGATCTGCTCGGAATCGCCGAGAAGATGCCGAAGTCGGCCGTCAAAATGGCCAAGCTTTCGATGCCCGAGGTTTCGATCCCCAAGGTTTCGGCCCCGCGGGTCGCACGGCGACCAATTGTCGCGCTTGAGGGCCGCGGCCTCCGCAAGCGGCACTAGGTTTTTCCTAAGCCCCGTCTAATTCCCGGCATGGACAAATCCGTCGCATGGTGGTTCATCGCGGCATGCTCAGACGGATTTACGACTGGTGTATCGACGCCGCCCACAAGCCATACGCACTCTGGATCATGGGAGCGGTGGCGTTCGCTGAAAGTTCATTTTTCCCGGTCCCGCCGGATGTGATGCTGATCCCGATGTCGCTGGCGCGGCCGCAGCGGGCGTGGCTCTACGCCCTGGTATGTACGGCCACCTCGGTCGTGGGCGGCATTCTCGGCTATGGCATCGGCGCGCTGCTTTACGATTCCGTGGGACACTGGCTGATCGAATTCTATGGTCTTGGCGGCAAGGTCGAGGCCTTCCGCGCATCCTATGCCGAATGGGGAGCCTTGATCATCATCGGCAAGGGTTTGACCCCGATCCCCTACAAGCTCGTGACCATCACCTCGGGCTTTGCCGGCTACAACATCTGGCTGTTCGTGCTGTGCTCGATCATTGCCCGCGGCGGGCGCTTCTTCGCAGTCGCGATCCTGCTCAACCGCTACGGCGAATGGATCCGGGTTCGGATCGAGAAACATCTGGGGCTGTGGGTGGCGCTTGGCGCCGCCGTCCTCTTGCTCGGTTTTTACATTGCCTTTCGAATGATCTGAAAGTCTGAGCGTGAGGTGCTTTGCGGGCTCACGGCTTCAGGTTACGCTCGACATATGCTTGAACGACCCGGCAACCTCTCCGCGCAGGCAAGCGCGCATATCGCGATCCTGGGCGCGGCGGTGTCGATGCTGATGATCGCCGCGGGCGCCCCGTGGCCGCAAACGCCGTCGCCGGCACCCTCGCTTGGAATCCAGGAGCCTGCCCAGAATACGGTGCCGCAGCCTGCACCGTCGCCCTCTCCGCCGGAGCCGGAAGGGAACCCGGGCCTGTTCAACGAAATCGGAAGGATGTTCGACAAGCTCCCGACCCTGAAGGCCACGCAGGAGACCATCGAGGATTTGAACGCGCGCGCCAAGGGGGCGGCCAGGGACGCCTCCGAGAGCCTGTCGCATCTGGCAAAACCGTCTTCCATGGTGTCCGGACGCATGATGTGCCCGGTTTCGACCAACGGCGCGCCGGACTGCAAGCTGGGTGCCGACAAGCTCTGCCAGGCCAAGGGTTACAAGGAGGGCAAGAGCCTCAACACCGATTCCGCGGAAACCTGCTCGGCGAGAGTGTTGATCCCCGGCCGCACGCGAAAATCGGGCGACTGCCGGACCGACAATTTTGTCACCAGCGCGCTGTGCCAGTAGGGCGGGCTCAGCTTGATGCAGGGCCAGCCTGTCGTTTAAGCGCGATTGCCTTTTTGGTATGATGTCTGGCATCTTTAGAGGTTGATGCGCCGCGCCTCGCGCTAAATAACCAAA
>JAQGKJ010000742.1 GCA_028290165.1 Bradyrhizobium sp.
CGATGATTGCAGCCAGCCGCCGGAGGGTGTCGCCGAGATCATGTTGCCGGCCTGGTCGATGATGTCGAAATGCACGGTGTCGCCGCGCACCTCGCCGAAGCGGCCGACGGTAGGCTCGCCCGCGCCCCTGGCGCCGACCGCCTCGCGATGACCCTCCTGGCGGCGCAGTTTCACGATCGAGCCAAAACCTTCGACCGAGCCGGGGACGAAGTCGAGCGAGGCCTTCTCCGAGATCAGCTTGCGGCGCTCGTCGTTGTAGGCATCCGACAACAGGGTCGCGATCGGGACTTCGACAAAATTCGGATCGCCGTAAAACTTCTCGCGGTCGGCAAAGGCGAGCTTGGCGCATTCGACCTGCAGGTGAATGAATTCGGGCCCCGCGGGATCGAGCCCGTCGAGCTCGAATCCCTTCAATAGCGCGAGTTGCTGCAGCATCACCGGGCCCTGGTTCCAGACGCCTGGTTTGCAGACGGTGTAGCGGCCATAGTCGTAAGTCAGCGGCGCCTCGACGCTCGGCTGCCAGCGTACCATGTCGTCGGCGCGCAATACGCCGCGATGCCGCGAGCCGCTGACGTCCATGACCTCCTGCGTCCGGCAGAATGTGTCGATCGCCTCGGCGACAAAACCATGCGACCAGGCTTTGCGCGCGCGTTCGATCTGCGCGACGCGGTCGGAGCTACCGCTTTCGGCCTCCTTCAGGATGCGGGCATAGGTCTCCGAAAGCGTCTTGTTGGTGAAAAGCGTGCCGGGTTTTGGCACTTCGTTGTTCGGCAGATAGACCGCGGCCGAGGTCGGCCAGTGCTTTCGGAACAGCTGCTCGACGGTCGCAATGGTGGCGGAGGCGCGCTCCACCAGCGGATAGCCGTCGTGGGCATAGGCGATCGCGGGCTCGAGCACGTCGCGCAGCCGCAAGGTGCCGTAATCGCGCAGCAGCAACATCCAGGATTCGAACGTGCCCGGGACGCAGGCCGCCAGCAGTCCCGTGCCGGGCACCATCTCCAGGCCCTCGCTGCGGTAATGCGCGATGGTCGCGCCGGCCGGCGCGGGCCCCTGGCCGCAGATCACCTCGGTGCGGCCGCGTTTTGTATCGTGCACAATGATCGGCACGTCACCGCCGGGGCCGTTCAAATGCGGTTCCACCACCTGCAGTGTAAACGCCGTGGCGACGCCGGCGTCGAAGGCATTGCCGCCCTTTTCCAGAATGCTCATCCCGACCGCGGTCGCGATCCAGTGGGTGGAGGTCACAACCCCGAAGGTGCCTTCGATTTCAGGCCGGGTCGTGAACGGATCGGGATTGATTTTGCTCATGGGAATCCATCTTTGCGCTGGCGCCGCGGGGCGGGCGCACTTGACCACAGCTGGCGCTGCCTGCCAACCGTCCCGGTGGAGGTCATGCTCGCATCCCTGTGATCATGCGGTCGCTGTGGCTTCGGTGGGATGATTGACGGCGTGGCAGGCGACGCCGTCGATCAGCGCGGGGGCCTGTTTGCGGCAGAGGTCGAACACCAGCGGGCAGCGCGGGTTGAAGGCGCAGCCGGGCGGCGGATCGATCGGATTGGGGATTTCGCCCTTGACCGGAATCCGCTGGCGGCCGGACATCGCCAGATCGGGAACCGCGCCCAGCAGCATCTTGGTGTAGGGCATCCGCGGACGGCTGAACAGTTCGCGCCCTTCCGCGATCTCGACAATACGGCCGAGATACATCACGCCGATGCGGCTCGCCATGTGCCGGACTACGGCCAGGTTGTGGCTGATGAAGAGATAGGTGAGGCCGAATTTGTCCTGCAGGTCGCGCATCAGATTGAGGATCTGCGCCTGCACGGAGACATCGAGCGCCGACGTCGGCTCGTCGCATACGATGAATTCGGCCTCTGACGCCAGCGCGCGCGCGATCGCGATCCGCTGCCGCTGTCCGCCGGAAAATTCATGCGGATATTTCCAGCCGTCGTCGGCGTGCAGGCCGACAAGGCTCAACAATTCGCCGACGCGCGCCTGAATGTGGCGTTCGCCCTGGATCAGGTCGAAGGCGCGGATCGGTTCGGCGACGATGGCATCGACCCGGAAGCGTGGGTTGAGGCTGGCGTAAGGGTCCTGGAAGATCATCTGGATGCGGCGGCGCAATTGCTGCCGCGTCTGCATTTGCCGTGGGTCGCTCATCGAGACGCCGTCGATCACCACTTCGCCCGAGGTCGGCGGCAACAGCCCGACCACCATGCGGGCCACCGTGGTCTTTCCGGAACCGGATTCGCCGACCAGCGCAAAAGTCTCGCCCTTCCTGATGTCGAAGGTCACGCCGTCGACCGCTTTCAGGAATTCGAGGTGGCCGCCTTCGAGCACCCGGTTGAGCCAGGGTTTTGATACGTCGAAGACACGACGCAAATTCTTGACATCGACAAAGGGAGCGTTGGTCATGCCGCGGTTTCCTTCGCGGCGGCATCATAGAGGTGGCAGGCGACGGCCTGCGTGCCATGCCGGATCGGCTCCGGCCGCTCAATCCGGCAGCGGTCGAACGCGAACGGGCAGCGCGGATTGAACGAGCAGCCCGGCGGGATCGCCGACAGCCGCGGCATCGAGCCCGGTATTTGCACCAGCCGCGCGGCCTCGCCGGCGAGCGTCGGGATCGCGCCCATCAATCCCTTGGCGTAGGGATGCAAGGGGTTTTGGACAACATCCTGCACCGGGCCGATCTCGGCGATGCGGCCGGAATACATCACCGCGACGCGGTCCGAGGTCTCGGCGATCACGCCCATATCGTGGGTCACCAGCATCACGGCGGTGCCGTGATCGCGCCCCAGCCGTTTTATCAAGGAGATGATCTGCGCCTGGACGGAGACATCGAGCGCGGTGGTGGGCTCATCGGCGATGATCAACTCGGGCTCGGCGCAGATCGCCAGCGCGATCACGACGCGCTGGCGCATGCCGCCTGAGAATTCGTGCGGATAGGCATCGACGCGCTTTTCGGGGGCGGGGATGCCGACCTCGGCCAACAGGTCGATGGCGCGCTTGCGCGCACGTGATTCCGAGAGATTGAGATGGGTCCTGATGGTTTCGACCAGTTGATCGCCAATTCGATAGAGCGGATTCAGGCTGGTCAGCGGGTCCTGAAAGATCATGCCGATTCGCTTGCCCCGAATCCTTCGCAATTCCTCCGGCGGCAGATTGTCTATTCTCAGGCCCGACAGATAGATCTCGCCGGCGGCGATGCGGCCGGGCGGGTCGATCAGGCCGATGACGGCAAGTCCGGTGACGGATTTTCCGGCGCCGGATTCGCCGACCACGCCCAGCACCTCGCCTTTGGCGATGTCGAAGGAAACCCCGTCGATGGCGCGCAAGGTATTGCGGCGGGTGACGAACTCCACCTGGAGGTTACGCACGGAGAGAACGGGTTCGGTCATGCGATCGGATGCATGGTAAGCGCGGCGCGTCTCATCGGAGTTTTGGGTTGAGCGCGTCGCGCAACCAGTCGCCGAGCAGGTTGATGGAAAGGATCAGCGCCGCCAGCGCGAAGCCCGGAAAGGCGACAATCCACCACTCGCCGGAAAACAGATAGTTGTTGCCGATCCGGATCAGCGTGCCGAGCGAGGGCATCGTGTCGGGCATGCCGGCGCCGAGAAACGACAACGTCGCTTCCGTGATGATCGCGAGCGCGAGATTGATGGTCGCGATCACCAGAATTGGTCCCATCGCGTTGGGCAGCACGTGCCGCAGCATGATCACCGGCGCGGGAAGGCCGATCAACTGGGCGGCGGCCACGTAATCCCGGTTCTTCTCGACCATCACCGAGCCGCGCACGGTGCGCGCATATTGCACCCAAAAGCTCAATCCGATCGCGAACACCAAG
>JAQGKJ010000111.1 GCA_028290165.1 Bradyrhizobium sp.
AGTTCGGCGACGGCAGGCACGACGCGATCATGCCCGACAATGCCGAATGGCTGACCAGGCTGAACTGGATCGAGATGCTGCGCGACATCGGCCGGCATTTCTCGGTCAACCGCATGCTGGCGATGGATTCGGTCAAGCTCAGGCTCGAGCGCGACCAGGAGATGAGTTTTATCGAATTCAACTACATGATCCTGCAAGCCTACGATTACGTCGTCCTCAACCAGCGTTACGACTGCCGGCTGCAGATGGGCGGCTCCGACCAATGGGGCAACATCGTCAACGGCATCGACCTCGGCCGCCGCATGGGCAGGCCGCAATTGCACGCGCTGACCACGCCGCTGATCACGACGTCATCGGGCGAGAAGATGGGCAAGACCGCCAGCGGCGCGATCTGGCTCAACGCCGACATGAAGAGCCCCTACGAATACTGGCAGTTCTGGCGCAACACCGACGATGCCGACGTCGAGCGCTTCTTGAAATTGTTCACGACGCTGCCGCTGGACGAGGTCAATCGGCTGGCGGTGTTGCAGGGCGCAGAGATTAACGAAGCCAAAAAGGCGCTCGCGGACTCCGCGACCACGCTGCTGCACGGCACTGAAGCGGCCCGTACCGCGGCGGAGACCGCGCGGCAAACGTTTGAGGAAGGCGCGATCGCCGAAAACCTCCCCTCGGTGGAAATTTCCCGCAGCGAACTCGAGGCCGGCGTCGGCGTGCTGGCGGCCTTCGTCAAAGCGAAGCTGGTCGCGTCGAACGGCGAGGCGCGGCGCCAGATCAAGGGCGGCGGTCTTCGCGTTAACGATGTCGCTGTGACCGACGAGAAGATGATTCTCAAGCCCGGCGATCTCACGCCCGAAGGCGTAATAAAACTCTCCCTCGGCAAAAAGCGTCACGTCCTGCTCAAGCCTGCATAGGCGCATTCGTCCAAGACCCCTGCTCATTGTTGTCTTGCGCGTATTCTATTCGCAAAACCGGGATCCACTTTTGCGGAATACGCGCGTGCAGCGGACAAGCGCTCCCTAGGGCACATGGATCAGAATGCAACGGACGCTGCTCCCCGGACAGAACCGCTGAAACCGGCGCGCGTGGCGCTCAACGTGCTGGCGTTGTGTTTTGCACTATCGGTGCTCGGTCCTGGACCCACAGCTATAACCCGCTGATGATGTTCTCGCTGGTCAGCGTGCTGCTCGGGATGATCCCGTTTCTGGTCGTGCCCGCGCTGCGGCGCTAGACTAGACTAGAGCACGACCAAAAAGCGGATAAGCAAACAGCGTTCCAACTATCCAGGCAGGATTCTCCGGCGCCCAAATCTGTTGGCATGCTCCATCCATTCGGGAAGCGGTGCGCCGTCGCGGTGCCGGCCACCGGCCGCAGCTGCGGCCCAGGCGGCCACGGCTCCAAGCAGCGTGGCGGAAGCTACCGAGAAAGCCAGAATAATCGTATTATGCCGCGATCGGGCGATGGATGTCTTGGAGTCCGCAATGGCGGTATCGACCCTTTTCTCGGCGTCGGTCGGGGAAAGGCCCGTGGTAGAAGCTACCAGCTGGATCAGATAACTCCGGTCGTCGCCGCTTACGCCGCTATGGCTCGAGGAAGTCATCAGGATTCGTCCCGCCTCAGCTCGTTCGGAACTAAGGTCCACATTGGTAGGCCTGCGGGGAGCGCGAAACAGCCGGTCGAGTTCGTAGCTCAGCAACTGCTCGGCAGCGGTCGCATTTGGCGTGGTCGCGGAAGCTGACGACCGAGTAAGGCTGGCACCGCCGATGAGGGCTGCTAGCGCCGCTCCCACCAGAACGGCCAGAGCCCAAGCCATCAACCCATGAACACCATCGCGGGTTTCGATTTCGTCGGTTTCGGCGATCTCGAGACGCGTTCGAGCCCGGCCGGCGATGTAACCGCCAAATCCGAAACTGATGAGGGCTTGCAGGATCAGATAGAGACCTGAAAGCAAGGCCAAGGCGATCGAAGCATCCCGCCACGTGGGCGACGTAGAGCTGATACCCAAGCCAACGGCGGTGCCGAACGTCACGAGAATGAAGGAGAAGGCCGCGGCGCCAACCGCGCCGGCGACCACGGGCGTCCACTGCAGGAACCGGTCCTCCTGCTCGTCAAGAGCGGAAACCATTTCCTCATCGAGCGGGCTAAGCGGGCTAACGGTTTCGATGGTCATGTCGAAAGCCCCTTACCGCAGGCCCAGGAACGAAAGTATAGCCATGACCACGACGATCAGGCCGATCAGGTAAATCAATCCATCCATGCGATCCTCCTTTGGCCCTCCTGCGACCAAATAAATCGCACCGGGTTCGGAAGGTTCCTGCCTTGATCGATCGATTCATTGACAACCCGCAACCGCGACATGCGTATGTCCGGTTCCGACCGAGCAACGCTGCGCAACCGGGACATCTTCTCGTTGATTTGCGAGAATGCGATCGGATCAGTTATTCGGCGGAAATTCCACCGGGCTGTTCTGCTTGCCGGTGTTGAAATCCATGATCTTCCTGGAGACGCCGGGCAATATCGCCGAGATCGGATTGACCCGAAGCACCGGCTTGTCGGTGGTGCCGACGACTTCGTAGGTCACCCCGAACAGCCCCTCATTGCTGCCGCCGCCGAGAAACAGCCCAAGGACCGGGATCTGGCCGAACATGTTGTTCAGCCCGTACATCGGCACGAAGGTGCCGCTCATGCGCACCTGGTTTGCCGGATCGATGCTGCCTTCGATGGTCCCGCCGATCATCGGGCCTTTCAGGACGCCCTCCCGGATCGCGAGCTGCCCGTTTTGGCGGGTGAATTCCGCGCGCAATCGCGAGAAGGAAACGCCGTTCGGAGCGCCCTGCGGCCCGCCCGCCGCCAGGCGATCGAGCGCCGCCTCGCCCTTGACCGAGAAATCGCCGACGTTGATCAGGCCTTCCCTTGCGCTGGGTTCAACCGTCGGCGGATCCATCGCCAATTGAAGCTGGCCTCCGACCATCTTGGCGTAAAAATCGGTGAAGCGGAAGAATGCGCCAGCATCGTTGGTCTCGAGATAGACCACTTCGTGACCCTGCGCACGGCCACGCATATCTCCCGTCAGCGGCGTATCACGTCCAAGCTTGCCGCTGAGCGCAAAGCTTTTGATCACGCCGCTGCGCCGCGATATCTTGCAATCGACGGCGCGCAGCGCCTCGCCGGAATAGCCGGCCACCGCCCCGAGCTTCAGGTCGACATCGAAATCGATGTTCTTGGTCTTGCTCTTGGAGTCGGCCTCCTTGCCGGAAATAGCGGATCTCAGAAAGCCGCGGCCGTCGAACACTTCGCCGCGCATGGTCACCTTCACAACGCCATCGGAACCACGCTCGGCCTTCAGCGTGGTCTTGTCGCCCTCGGACGGCGAATAGGTCGGGAAATTCGCACTGATCAGGTCGCCGTTTTGATCGACCTCGATCGATCCCTTGATCGAGACGCCGCCGCCATCGATGACGATGTCTTCGAGCCTCGTCGATTGCGGCTTCTGCACCACGTTGAAGACCGCGCGGCTCGATTTGCCCGGCAACTTGACCCAGCCGGGAAGGATATTGTCGAGCTTCAGCGATGTCAGGTCGGCTTCGATGCCCATGCGGCTGTCGCCTCCGACCTTCCCGGTCAGCTTGATCGGAAGCGCGCCGCTGACCGCGGGTCCGAGATCGAATCCGAGCCGCGCGCGGCTTGCGTCGTCCAGCGTCGCCTGCAATTTGATATCGGCATCGCCCTCGTTCGATTTGCGATAATCCAGCGAGGCCGGCTGCCCGTTGATCTTGACGTCGCCCTTGACCTGGTATCCCCCGTTGTTGGCGATGACCTTGAGCGCGTTGGCCTCTAACTTTTGATTCATCACCAGCTTGTCGGCGGCAAATCCGCCGAGGTCGGCGGTGATGGCGTAGGTGGTGTCGGCCTTGGTTAGTTCGCGCTTGATCGGCAGGCCGAGCGTGACCAGCGCGGAAACCGTTCCCTTGCTCGAATTGGGATCGACCAGCGTGCCGGAAAATTCGCTTAAGCGATCGGATGCAAGAATTTCAGCGGCCGCCGGCACCGGACCGTCGATCCGGAATTTTACCCGTGCCGGCGCCGGCTTCGGCGCCATGTCCGGCACTTCGAACACGAAATCGGTGATGTTGAGCTTGCGGCCGGCCGGCGTATCGGACACCGCCTGCCCGATCGTCACGGTCGCGGTGCGGCCGGTGACATGGGCCTTCAAATCGGCATCGCGTACCGACGGCAATTCGTCGACCGGGTGCAAGGTCACGCCGCTGGCGACGATGTTGACGGCAAGTCCGTCATCGGGGATCGGCGGGCCTCGGCGGGAAAGATTTCGAACCGGCGAGTTGACGCCAACCTCGATGCGCTGCAACGAGCCGCGCTCGACCCGCTCGATCACCCATTCGCGGACCTCGGGGACGATCAGGGTCGGCCACATCCGCTTCAGCGCCGATGCCGACATCGGCGTTCCCGCGAAACCCAGCGTCAGCCGCGGTTCGGCCGCGTAGTCGATGCTGCCAGTGCCGGCGATGCCGATCTCGCCGTTGCTGATATCGGCCTGGGTGAGCAGCACCCGCCGCTTGTCGGTGTCGAAGCGCACGCCGATGGCGATGCGATTGAAAATCAGCGGCGGTTCGTTATCGATCCCGGCCAGCACGATGGTGCCGCCACTGAAGCCGAGCTGCCAATTGGGAATACTGTCGTTGGGCGGCTCAAGATGGGCCAGGAGCGTGATCCGGTTGGCGCCGGAAATGATCTTGAAGGGTGCTACCAGCACGCGGCGGCCGGAATCCCATTCGACGTTGACCTCAGCCGAATCGATTCCCATCGGATAATCGGGCGTATCGCCGTCGATGATGGTGCCCGCGCCGGCGCTAAGTTTGCCGCGGAAATAGGTCGGCAGACCGTCGCGGCCGAGTTCGCCCTTCAGTTCGCCTGTGAGCGGCAAATCGGCGCTGTA
>JAQGKJ010000754.1 GCA_028290165.1 Bradyrhizobium sp.
CGGCTTGGACAGGTATCCGAAGAACTTGGCCACCCCCTTGTATTCGGCACGCGGCCGGTCCCGCAGCACCCACAAGGTCGCGCCACCGATGATGGTGTTTTGCTGCGCACCTGCGGCATCGGGCCAGTACGGCAGCATGCCGTAACCCACTTCGAATTTCGAATTGGCCTTGATATCGGCACGCGTCGCCGACGAGCCGACGAAGATCCCGCAGTCGCCGTTTTGAAACCGCGGCTCCGCCGTGGTGGCGCGGCCGCTATAGTCGAACACTTTCGTGGTCTGCCATTCCGCCAGTTGCGCAATGTGGCGCACCACCAGCGGATTGTTGAAATTCAGCACCGCGTCGAGGCCGTCGAAGCCATTGGCCCTGGTCGAGATCGGCAGATTGTGAAACGCGGAGAAATTCTCGACATTGATCCATGACGGCCACGAGGAGGTGAAACCGCAGACGCCACCCGCCGAACGCAGCCGCTTGGCCGCGGCGCCGACGTCCGGCCAGGTCTTCGGCGCGATGGCGGGGTCGAGGCCGGCGGAACGGAACAGGTCCTTGTTGTAATACAGGATCGGCGTCGAGGCGTTGAACGGGAACGACAGCATGTTGCCGCGGCCATCGCTGTAATAGCCGGTGACGGCCGGAAGATAGGCGGCCGGCGAAAATGCCTCCTGTTCGTCCCGCATCAATTCGAACACGGGATAGATCGCGCCTTTGGCCGCCATCATGGTCGCGGTCGCGATTTCGTTGACCTGAACGATCGCCGGCTGGCTCCGCGAGCGAAACGCGAAGATCGCCGCGGTCACCGTTTCGGTATAGTTCCCCTTGTAGCTCGGCACGATCCGGTATTCGGATTGCGATGCGTTGAAATCGGCGGCGAGCTTGTCGACCTGCTTGCCGAGCTCGCCCGACATCGCGTGCCACCACATGATGTCGGTGGCTGCAAGCACCGGCGACGCTATGGTGAGTGCTGCGGCAGCAGCCGCGATCCGCAAAAATCCCAAAGCCGGCTTCACCATAAAATCATTCTAATCTGTCGAGGCCCGAAACGCTTCTTTCGCGCCTCGCGCGTCTTGATAAAACCCCGCGCCGGCCGATTCAATCCTAAAGAGGCCAAGCCGCAGCGCACAATTGACGATAGCAGCGGCGCTGTCACAATAGCCCCCGATCACGCGCTTCCGCCAAAAAACACGTTGAACCTTTTCTTCCTGCCTTAGACATCATCATAGGGGAATGAAGTTGCCTGTGTACAGCCGCGCCGACCTTTCGCGGACCGTAGCACTCGTTGTCGCGCTGTCGCTGACGGCGACCTCGACGAGCGCTGTCGCGCGGGAATTTCGTGCCGCCGATACCCAGAACGAGGACTATCCGACCGGCCGCCACCAGATCCGGGTGTTTCATTCCCGCCAGCTCGGCGAGGAAAAGGAAACCATCGAGCAGACCCGCGCCGGCGCCATCGATCTCAACCGCACCAACGTGGCGCTGATCGGGACTTTTGTGCCGGCCATGAACGTGCTGGCAATGCCGTTCCTATTTTGCTCGATCGAGCATCAGCACAAGGTGCTGGACGGCCCGATCGGCAACGAAATCCTCGGCAGTTTTGAGCCCTATGGTTTCGTCGGCCTGGCGTTTTACGATTCTGGCGCCCGATCGATCTACAACAGCGTGCGGCCGGTCCGCTCGATCGACGACATCAAGGGCCTGCGGCTTCGCGTGCAGCAGTCGGAATTGATGTCCGACATGATCAGGGCGCTCGGCGCCGAGCCGGTCGAGCTGCCTTACGGACAGGTTCTCACCGGGCTTGCCACCAAGCTGATCGACGGCGCGGAGAACAACTGGCCGTCTTTCGTCACCACCAATCATTACAAATATGCCGGTTATTACACGCTGACCGAACACACGATGAGCCCGGAAGTACTGGTGATGTCGCAGAAAGCCTGGGAGAGCCTGTCGACTGAAGATCGCAGGATTTTTCGCGAGGCGGCGGTCCGATCCAGTCAGTTCATGCGCGAGAAGTGGAAGGATCTCGAGGATCGCTCGCGCCAGCAGGCCAAAGCCAGTGGCGTTACGATCGTGACCGACTTCGACCGCAAGCCTTTCGAAGCCGCGATGGCGGGAATCTATGCCAAGGCCCAACGCGATCCCGCGGCCGCCGAACTGATCCAACGCATTCGCAAGGTGGAGTGAATTGGTTTTGGCATCATCCCGGCAGGACGAAGCTGCGGAACGGCCGGCCGGTCTCGCCGCGCGCGGTCGTTCTGGGATCGTCGGGCTGGTCCGCGCGGTGCCGATCCGCTGGCGCATCCTGTCGATTGCCGCGCTGAATTCGGCGGTCGTCGTGGTGCTGGCGGCGATGATCTGGAACGGCGCCCAGGTGCTCGGTTCGGCCTGGGATGACGTCCGCCAGGTGCGGGAGTCGGACAAGATCCTGGCGTTGCTGGAGAGCGAAACCGGCCGCCTTCAGAACCTGATCCACCGCTATATCAATCAGCCGAGCCCCGAATTATTCGCCGAAATATTGCTGTTGCGCGAAGCTGTCCTCGGCACCCTGACCACACGCGCCTCGACTGACCCGATGCTGTCGGGATCGGTGGAAGAGCTTGAGCGCGTCACCGAGCGTTTCCTCAATGGCTTCGGCGAACTGCGCGGCGTCCAGGCCACCATTGCGAAAACCTACGAGGAGCAGGTGCTGGGTCCCGCCAGGGACATGGCCGGGCTTTATTCGATCATCGAGGGCGCCACCGGGCACCACGACGCCCTGATCTGGCCGTCGCTTGGAAAATCCCGCGAGGCGTTCACCGCGATGCTGGTCGCGGCCAATGCCTATTATCTTTCGCTGGCGACTGCCTCTGCCGAGGAAGCGCGCCGCAATACCGAGACCATCGAGAAGACCATCCCTGTAATGTCCGACCTCGCGGACAACGACCTGCAGCGCATGGCGCTGCAGCGCCTGAACACCCGGACGGTGGCGCTGCGCGAGGGGTTATCGAAATTGTCCGAGGAGCTCGCGAACCGGACCGAGCTGCTGCGCAACACCATCGACGCCAGCCAGGCCGAAGCCATCGGCGCGATCGACGGATTGTCGGTCAAGATGCGCCAGCGCGAGCAGAAGGCGCAGCAGACTTTCGACCGGACGCTCGGCGACATATCGCGCCGGGTGTTGTCGATCGCCGTGATTTTCCTCGGCATCATCATCACCGCCGGCGTCCTGATCGCGCTCAGCATCCGCCTTCCCTTGCAGCAGATCATGACGGCGATGCAGGCGATCACCTCGGGCAATTACGATCGGCAGGTGCAGGGCACAGCCGCCAATGACGAGGTTGGCGCCATGGCGCGCGCGGTGGAGGTGTTCCGCGAGAACGCCATAGCCAAGCGCGAGACCGAGGATGAGCTGCGTAATTCCAAGGAGAAGGCCGAGAGCGCCCTGCTCGAACTGAACACCGCCCAGCAGAACCTGATCGACGCCGAGCGCCTGGCGGCGCTCGGCGGGCTGGTCGCCGGTGTCGCCCATGAGGTCAACAACCCGATCGGCATCAGCCTGACGGTGGCGTCGAGTTTTGCCCGCCGCGCCGAGACCTTCGAGGCCGAGATCAAATCCGAACGCCAGTTGCGCCGCTCCCAGCTGGAGGAATTCGTCCGCTCGTCGCGCGACGCGGCCCAGCAACTGGTTGCGAACCTGCATCGCGCCGGCGAACTGATCCAGTCCTTCAAGCAGGTCGCGGTCGACCGCTCGCATGCGGAGCGCCGGCAATTCTCACTCGGCGAGGCGACCGACCAGATCATCGCCAGCCTGCGGCCGGTCCTGAAGAAGGCGGCGATCACACTCTCGGTCGACGTGCCGGAGGGCCTCGCCATCGACGGGTACCCGGGGTCTTATGGCCAGATTCTGACCAACCTCTTCCTCAACGCCGCCAATCATGCCTTTGCCGACGGCCGAAGCGGCGCCATCTCGATTTCGGCGCGGCCCCGCGGCCATGACGACGTCGAGATCATTTTTGCCGACAATGGGGCCGGAATGACGCCGGACGTGCAGCGGCAGGCGTTCGACCCGTTCTTCACCACCCGCCGCAACGAGGGCGGGACAGGGTTAGGCCTGCATATTGTCTATAATCTTGTCACCCAGCAGCTCGGAGGGCGGATGATGCTGGATTCAAGGCTGGGACAAGGCACCACATTTCGCATTATCATGCCGAGGGCCGCCAAAGGCGGCTCCACGACCGCAGACCAGGCAAGCGATGGGACCCCTCAATGGCCGAACAGGACGATGTCCTCCACCTGATCGACGATTCCGGAACCGCCCCGGTAGCCTCGACTGCTCGCAAATGGAAGATCGCGGTCATCGACGACGATC
>JAQGKJ010000823.1 GCA_028290165.1 Bradyrhizobium sp.
CAAGCAGCAGACGATCACGGTGTCGGCGCCGCCCAATTTCGTCACCATGTGCGATGCCGACCGGATGCGGGAGGCGATCGACAATCTCGTCAGCTACGCCATCAAATAGTCACCGAGCGGCGGCAAGATCACGGTGCTGGTGAGCCACGAGCAGAACACCACCGTCATCCGCATCGCCGACGAGGGCGCAGGCCTGTCTCCCGAAGATCTCGGACGCTTGTTCGGCCGCTTCCAGCGGCTGTCGGCAAAACCCACCGCCGGCGAAAGCTCGACTGGGCTCGGCCTCTCGATCGTCAAGCGGATTATCGATATGCATGGCGGCCAGGTGACCGCCAACAGCGCAGGTCCCGGACAGGGATCGACCTTCACCGTGATCTTGCCCGCGACAGAGATGACATGACCCAGAGCCAGCACATCATCATCGTCGATGACGAGGCGCCGGCCCGCGAGATGGTCGGCGAATACCTCAAGATGCACGGCTTCACCGTGACGCTGTGCGACGGGGGCAATAGCCTGCGCGGGGCGATCGAATCGGCCGTGCCCGATCTGGTGGTGCTCGATCTGAACATGCCGGAGGAGGACGGGCTTTCGATCATCCGCGACCTGAAAAGCCGCACCAATGTCCCCGTCATCATGCTGACGGCGACCGCAAGCCCGATCGACCGCGTCGTCGGTCTGGAGCTCGGCGCCGACGACTACATCGCAAAGCCCTGCGAATTGCGCGAATTGATGGCGCGGATCCGCTCGGTGCTGCGGCGCAGTGCGCCGGTCAAGGGACCTTCGGCGGCGCCGGAGACGGCCGCCGACAAAGCGGCGAAGGACCAATTGGTGCGGTTCGGAACCAAATGGCTCGATCTCGAAGCCCAGGCGCTGCGCGACGACGAGGGCAATGAGCATCCGCTGACCGCTTCCGAATTCGGGCTGCTGAAAGTGTTCGCGGCCAATCCGAAGCGGGTGTTGTCGCGCGAGCGGCTTTTGGAATTGGCCAATGCGCGCGATGCCGAAGCCTTCGATCGCGCCGTCGATCTGCGCATCATGCGCATTCGGCGCAAGATCGAACCCGACCCGACCAAGCCCGCGGTCATCCGCACCATCCGTGGCGGCGGATACCTATTCTCGCCCGCCGGCGACAAAGCTTAGGCTAATTAACGGTTCATATCCGTTGCATCGTCATGCCCGGCCTTGTGCCGGGCATCCGCGTCTTAGCTGGCGTCGAGCAAGAAAGACGTGGATGGCCGGGACGAGCCCGGCCATGACGGGTCAATAGAGAGACCGTCGCCCCGCATCCTTCCAATTTTACACTCATTGAATCTGCTCGCCTTTCCACCCCGAATGTTTCGTCGCAAGGCCCGCGACGAAACAATTCTCCCTTGCATGAAACCATTTTCTGCTTGGCGTGCAGACGTCCAGAAACGTTGGCTCATTAACAATTTACCCAACGAAGGGTCGCACAAGCGTCTCACGGGGAGCCTGTCATGCAGAACGTCGTCGCCATCAACGCCGCAGCCCGCCAAGGCATTATCGCTGCCCAGGCGACCTCAGATGAAATGCTGTTGGAAAGCATCGCCGATGGCGGCCGGACGGCGATGCATATCCTTTACTCCCGTCACAATGTGCGGGTTTACCGTTTCATTCTTCGCATCGTGCGCGATGCCACGATGGCGGAAGACCTGGTCAGCCAGGTTTTCCTGGACGTCTGGCGGACCGCCAGACAGTTTGAAGGCCGCGCGCAGGTTTCCACCTGGCTGCTGTCGATTGCGCGCTTCAAGGCGCTGACCGCGCTGCGCCAGCGCCGCTACGAGGATATCGACCAGGAAGACGTGCTGGAGATCGCCGACGAGGCCGACACGCCTGAAGCCTCACTGGACCGCAGCAATACCAGCGCCATCCTGCGCGCCTGCGTTGCAAAGCTGTCGCCGGCGCACCGCGAGATCATCAACCTCGTCTACTACCATGAGAAGTCGGTGGAAGAGGTCGGCGTGATCATCGGGATCCCCCAGAGCACGGTGAAGACCCGGATGTTCTATGCCCGCAAGCAGCTCGCTGATCTGCTCAAGGGCGCCGGTGTCGACAGCCTGGCGGCGTGATAAAGTATAATGATTTCATTTTGTTACGAATATTGCGGGAAATTCTCCGTCGGGAATGCACCCGCCCCACGAAACAAATGAAACAAGCGACGACATCAGGCGGAAAAACTCACTGGCTATATCAACAATGTAGTTTTTTCTAGCCGACCCTATTTTCAACCTCCCAAGTAACCTCCAACGACCCGGATGGGATGCCCCCCTCCGGGTCGCTCTGTGTTTGGGTTAAAGCGGCCTCCCAGGACATCCCCGTCATCCTGAGGAGCGGCCTCTTGGCCGCGTCTCGAAGGATGGACCGCGGCGCGGGGCTCATCCTTCGAGGCTCGCTGCGCTCGCACCTCCAGCGACAACGGCAAAGCCGTTGCGCAGGGATGACGGCAAAGTCTCACGAACACGTGACGCGGTCCAGGTGCGGACCGCGTAACGCTTCGCCCCGGCGCCGCGAAGGATTCATACGAACTCGCGCGAGGCCGCAAGGCCCGTGGCTTCGATGGGTCCTATCAATGCTCAACCTCGTTCTCGCTTTGCTTGCCGGCATCGTCACCGTGGCCGCGCCCTGCACGCTGCCGATGCTACCGATCCTGCTTGGCGCGTCGGTGGGCCAAACCGGCAAAGCGCGTCCGGCGCTGATCGCGCTCGGCTTTGTCATCTCGTTCTCCGCCGCGGCATTGGCGCTGAGTGCGATCACCCGCGTTTTCGATTTCGATCCCAATAGCTTGCGCACCGGCGCGGCCATCCTGCTGGTCGCCTTCGGAGCCCTGATGATCTGGCCGGCGCCGTTCGAATGGCTGTCGATCCGGATCGGCGGATTCGTCAACGGTTCGGCGGTCGCCACTTCGCGCCAAGGCAATATTGGCGGCTTCGTGCTTGGCACCACGCTCGGCCTGGTCTGGACGCCCTGCGCCGGCCCGGTGCTGGGCTCGATCCTCACCGTCGTCGCGACATCGAAGGACACCGTCTGGGCGAACACGCTGCTGGTGGTCTACGCCATCGGGGCTGCGATCCCGATGCTGGCGATCGCCTATGGCGGACAGGCCGTCACTACCCGCGTTCGCAGCATCGCACGCATTTCCCCAAAACTGCAGCAGGGCTTCGGCGTCGTCGTGATCGCGTTCGCGATCGCCTCCTATTTCCAATACGACACGCAGATCGTGGCGTGGCTGACCGCATTCTATCCGCAGGACCAGATCGGCCTGTAACCCCGCAAGCCTTAAGGAGACTTCCATGACGATACGTTCGCTCGCAACTTGCGCTTCCATAGCAGCGCTTTGTCTGCTCGGCGCAGCCGTCTACGGCATCAGCGGCGAGGCGGCGCGCGTCCAGGCGGCGCCGTTCGCGGTCGCCACGGCAGAGCGGACCGCGCCGAACTTCGCCGGCATCAGCAACTGGTTCAATTCCGCGCCGCTCAACATCGCGGACCTGCGCGGCAAGGTGGTGCTGGTGGATTTCTGGACCTATGGCTGCGTCAACTGCGTCAATACGCTGCCGCATGTCACCGAGCTCTACGCCAAATACAGGGATCGCGGCCTCGTGGTCGTCGGCATCCACACGCCGGAATTCCCGTTCGAGCGGTCCGCCTCCAACGTGCAGGCCGCGCTGAAGCGGCATGGCATCGCCTATCCGGTCGCGCAGGACAATGATTCGAAGACTTGGGACGCCTACGGCAACCAGTATTGGCCGGCGCAATACATCGTCGACCAGAACGGAAAGATCGTGTTCCAGCACGACGGCGAAGGCCAGTACGACCAGATGGACCGCACCATCGCGCGCCTGCTCAACGCCTCAAGCTGAACTGGCCGCTCGCTGGTCCCGGCCCTGAAATGGAGGCGCGAGACCCGCTATATCCGGGGAAATCATTCAATTGAACGGCTGCCCGCGTTGATAACCGTCATGTTCGCCGCGGCCACTCTCTGCTCCCCTTCCCGTCTACGGGGGCTGAAATGCACGGTTGATCCACCTGCAAGCCGCGATGCCGCCCCAATTCCATCGCGACCATGAGCGTGATAAAACCCCGACCCGCAACGACGGATGGCCGCGATGTTCGAGGGCTGGGATGCGGTAGGTTTGGCCCGGGCGCAGTTCGCCTTCACGATGTCGTTTCACATCGTGTTTCCTGCCTTCTCGATCGGACTTGCGAGCTATCTGGCGGTGCTCGAGGCGCTGTGGCTGTGGACCGGGCGCGAGGTCTTCATCAACCTGTTCAATTACTGGCTGAAGATTTTCGCCGTCGGGTTCGGGATGGGCGTGGTGTCGGGCATCGTGATGTCCTACCAGTTCGGCACCAACTGGTCGGCCTTCTCCGACAAGGCCGGCCCGGTGGTCGGCCCGCTGATGGCCTATGAGGTGCTGACCGCCTTCTTCCTCGAATCGGGCTTTCTCGGCGTCATGCTGTTCGGGCTGAAGCGGGTCGGCCCGAAACTGCATTTCCTCGCCACAATGATGGTCGCGATCGGAACGCTGATCTCGGCCTTCTGGATTCTCTCCGCCAATTCCTGGATGCAGACGCCGGTCGGCTACACCGTCAACGCCGATGGGCAGTTCGTCGCCGCCGACTGGTTCAAGGTCGTCTTCAGTCCGTCATTCCCCTATCGCCTCGTGCATATGGTGCTGGCGGCTTATCTCACGACAGCGCTGGCGGTCGGCGCCGTCGGCGCCTTTCATCTGTTGCGCGATGCTCATCTCGCGGGTCCGCGGGTGATGTTTTCGATGGCGATGTGGATGGCGACATTGGTGGCGCCGATCCAGATCCTGGCCGGCGATCAGCATGGTCTCAACACGCTCGAGCACCAACCGGTGAAAATCATGGCAATGGAAGGCCATTACCAAAGCCACAAGGATGGCGCGCCATTGTACCTTTTCGGGCTGCCCGATCAGGCCGCGGGCCAGGTCAAATACGCCATCGAAATCCCGAAACTGGGTTCGCTGATCCTGAAACATTCCCTGGATGCGCCGATGGCCGGCCTCGACACCGTGCCGCGCGAAAACTGGCCGCCGGTGCCGATTACATTCTGGTCGTTCCGGATCATGGTCGGACTGGGATTTCTGATCATGGGGCTCGGCCTCTTCAGCCTGTGGATGCGCTGGCGCGGCGGGCTCTATGAATCCCGGTTGCTGCACATCTTCGCGATGGTGATGGGCCCCGCGGGTTTCGTTGCGGTGATCGCGGGCTGGGTCACGACTGAAACCGGCAGACAACCGTTCACGGTGTACGGGTTGTTGCGGACAACTGACTCCGCGTCACCGCTCGCCGCGCCCGCGGTAGGTTCATCGCTGACCGCCTTCGTCATCGTCTATTTCATCGTCTATGCGGCAGGCCTGACCTACCTGTTCCGGCTGATGGCCGCGCCGCCGCATCAGGGCGAAGAGGGACCGAGCGGCAGGGCGCCGGCCCATGCCGCAGGCATCACGCCCGCGGTCGGCGTGGTCGCGGAAGGACCCGCCCAATGACCGGCAGCATCGACCTCCCCCTCATCTGGGCGTTCATCATCGCTTTCGCGGTTTTTGTCTACGTGGTGATGGACGGCTTCGATCTCGGCCTTGGCATCTTGTATCCGCTGTTTCCCGAAAAAGCCGATCGCGACGTGATCATGAATAGTGTGGCGCCGGTCTGGGATGGCAACGAAACCTGGCTGGTGCTCGGCGGCGGCGGCCTGATGGCGGCGTTTCCGCTGGCTTACGCGGTGCTGATGCCGGCGCTGTATGCGCCGATGGTGGCGATGCTGATCGGCCTGATCTTTCGCGGCGTCGCCTTCGAATTCCGCTGGCGCACGACGCAGAGCGAGCGCAATCGCTGGGATCTCGCGTTTGCCGGCGGATCGTGGCTGGCGACGCTGGCGCAGGGAATTGCGCTCGGCGCCATCCTGCAGGGCGTGCATGTCGAGGGACGGCAGTATGCCGGTGGCTGGTGGGACTGGCTGACGCCGTTCAGCCTGCTGACCGGCTTCGCGCTGGCGGTCGGCTACGCGCTGTTGGGGGCGACATGGCTGGTGCTGAAGACCGAGGGCGAGCTTCGCGATAAAGCTTACCAACTAAGCTCATCACTCCTGTACGCGATGCTGGGCGCGATCGTCGCGGTCAGCGTCGCCACACCGTTCCTCCACGTCCAATATACCGAGCGCTGGTTCTCCTGGCCCAACATCATCCTGACCGCGCCGGTGCCGATTGCGGTCGCAGCCGTAAGCGCGCAGCTGCAGCGCAGCCTCGCCAACAAATGGGACACCCAGCCATTCTTCCTGTCGCTGGCGCTGTTTGCGCTGTCCTATGCCGGGCTCGGCATCAGCATGTATCCCTATATCGTGCCGCAGAGCATCACGATCTGGCAGGCGGCGTCTCCCAAAAGCAGCCAATTGTTCATGCTGGTCGGCGTGGCCGGGCTGATACCGCTGATTCTCGGCTATACGGCGTGGGCCTATTGGGTATTCCGCGGCAAGGTAAGGCCAGAGAGCGGCTACCATTGATGCCAGAGGAGCAAAAGCCGCCGCCGCTGTCGCAGCGCCTGCTGTGGTTCATCGGCCTTTGGCTGGGCGGCGTCGGCACCGTGGCGATCCTGTCCTTTTGCCTGCGGCTCTGGCTCGCGCCCAAGTGAGGCTTTCGGATCCCAATCGCCAACTCCGGGAAAACTGAAAGCATTCCAGCGGGATATCCGCCTTGCTTGCCATCCCGCCATCCCTGAGATTTGATGGCGTGAGTGATTTGGCAATCGGTGATACACCCCCCGGCAGCGTTAATCGGCCGCGGCCTGCGAGGAGAGCCCTTGATGACTAGATTTCGGCACCTGATCTGGATGGTGATTGCCGCTATTGGCCTGATGCTTTCGTTCTCGCAGAGCTACGCCCAGCAGCTCGACGCCGATCAGCCGGGGCTCTTGCCCGATGACTCCGTGGAATTGGATCCGGAATACAGGAAGCAGGCGGTGTACTACCGCACCACCGAGGCGCCGGGCACGATCATCATTTCGACCGCGGAGCGCCACCTCTATCTGATCCAGGGAAATGGCCGCGCATTGCGCTACGGCATCGGCGTCGGCCGCGACGGCTTTCAGTGGCAAGGCCTCTTGAACATTTAGAGCAAGGCGGAGTGGCCGGACTGGACGCCGCCGCCGGAGATGATCGCGCGCCAGCCTTATCTGCCACGCTTCATGGCCGGCGGGCCGGGCAATCCGCTTGGGGCGCGAGCGATGTATCTCGGCAGAACGGTCTATCGCATCCACGGCACCAACCGGCCGGATACGATCGTCTCGGCGGTCTAGTCCGTCTGCTTCCGGCTGGTCAATGCCGACGTCACCGTACTCTATGAGCGAGTCCCGGTCGGCACCAAACTGTTCGTGCGGCAGATGCCGGAATTGTAGCCGCGACGGCGATTT
>JAQGKJ010000830.1 GCA_028290165.1 Bradyrhizobium sp.
GGCCGGTTCTGCCCCGCCACGCCAGGCTGAAGTACGATAAGACCCGGCAGCGCTGGGTGATCCTGGCGCCGGAGCGCGTGCTGGCGCCGGACGAGATCGCGGTCGAGGTGCTGCAGCTTTGCGACGGCGCTCGCAGCGTCGAGACCGTGGTCGACCAGCTTGCCGCCAAATACACCGCCGAGCGCGCCGCCATCGCCACCGACGTCATCACCATGCTGCAGGACCTGGCCGACAAGGGATTTTTGACCGAAGCGCGGGAGAAGACGTCGTGAGTCCGACGCTCACCGATGCCATCGCGGCGGCCGGCGATCCCTCCGACGGGCTCGCGGTGCTGGAGGGCCGCGGCTCGGTGGCCGAGACGTTCGGAATTCCGCTCGCGGTACTCGCCGAGCTGACGCACCGCTGTCCGCTGCAATGTCCCTATTGCTCTAATCCGGTCGAGCTCGAGCGCGGCGGCAACGAACTCACGACCGAGGAATGGAAGAAGGTGCTGGGCGAACTCGCCGAGATCGGGGTGCTGCAGATCCATTTCTCCGGCGGCGAGCCGACCGCACGCAAGGATCTGGTCGAGCTCGTGCAGCGCGCCAGCGATGTCGGGCTGTATTCCAATCTCATCACCTCTGCGGTGCTGCTGACGCGCGACAAGCTTTCGGCGCTGGCCGACGCCGGACTTTGTCATGTCCAGATCAGTTTTCAGGGCAACGAGCCCGTTGTCGCCGACCGGGTCGCCGGGTTTGGGAACGCGCACCGAAAGAAGATCGAGGTCGCGAAATGGACGCGCGAGCTGGAGCTGCCGCTGACGGTCAACGCGGTCATGCATCGGCAGAACCTGTTTCAGCTGCCCGACATCATCCAGATGGCGGTCGATCTCGACGCCGACCGCCTCGAGGTCGCCAATGTGCAATATTACGGCTGGGCGCTGAAAAACCGCGCCGCGCTGATGCCGACGCTGGCGCAGATCGAGGAGACCAGCCGCATCGTCGAGGAGGCGCAAGCACGGCTGAAGGGCACGCTCGCCATCGACTATGTGGTGCCGGATTATTACGCGCTGCGGCCGAAGAAGTGCATGGGCGGCTGGGGCCGGCAATTCTTCAACATTTCACCGGCGGGAAAGATACTGCCCTGCCACGCCGCCGAATCCATCACCGGGCTCGATTTCGAATCCGTGCGCGGCAACCATTCGATCGCCTGGATCTGGCAGCATTCGGAGGCTTTTAATCGCTATCGCGGCACCGGATGGATGCCGGAGCCGTGCAAGAACTGCGAGTTCAGGGAAATCGATTTCGGCGGCTGCCGCTGCCAGGCGTTCGCGCTGACCGGCAATGCCGGCAATACCGATCCGGCCTGCACGCTGTCGCCGATGCATGAGCAGATTTTCAAACAGGCGCAGTCGGAAGCCGCTGATAACAACAACCGCTTCATCTATCGCAATTTCGCCGGGGGAACGCCGGAGACGGGCGGCGACCATGGCGCCTGACGCCGACGCGGGCAAATCCACCGGCCAACGTGCCGATCCTTTCGCGCCACTGACGTCAGAACTGCTGCCGGTCGGCGACAGCCATGAAATCTATGTCGAAACCGTCGGCCGTGCCGACGGGATCCCCGCGGTCTACCTGCATGGCGGGCCCGGCAGCGGCTGCCAGCCCGATCACCGGCGGCTGTTCGACCCCGAGCGTTTCCACGCCGTGTTGTTCGATCAGCGCGGCGCCGGGCGAAGCCGCCCGAAAGGCCGCCGCGAACATAATACGCTCCCCGACCTGATCGCGGACATCGAGACGATCCGCGAGAAATTCGGTTTTGAGCGCTGGATGGTCGTCGGTGGCTCCTGGGGCGCGACGTTGGCGCTGGCCTATGCGCAAGCGCATCCCAGCCGGGTCTCCGGCATCGTGCTGCGCGCGACCTTTCTCGGCACCCGCAGCGAACTGGAAGCCGCGTTCCTCGACGCGCTGCCGCGTTTCCACCCCGATCTCAACGACGATTTCCTCAAGGTGTTGCCGCCGAAAGAGCGCAAACAAGCGCTCGATGCCTACTGGCGCCGGATTCTCGATGCCGATCCGGCGGTGCATGGCCCGGCCGCGCGCGCCTGGCATGACACCGAACAGATCCTTTCCACACACGCCCCGGGCCGTGTCCGGCTCGATCCCAACTCGCTCCATTCATCACGCGCGCTACCCACCACGCCGTTCATGGAAGCGCATTATTTCCAGAATGACTGCTTCATGAAACCGGGACAGCTTTTGGCGCAATCACGAAAGCTCGATCGAATCCACGGCCTCATCGTGCAGGGCCGCTACGATCTGTTGTGCCCGCCGGCGACCTCGCATGCGCTTGCCGCAGCGTGGCCCGGTTCCGAAGTTCGTGTGGTCGAGGGTGCCGGCCATTCGCTGTACGATCGCGGCGTCCGCGATGCCGTGATGAAGGCGATCGCGGACCTTGCCTCAGAGATCACCGGATAAGGATATCGGAACATGCCGCTCGCCGGAAAAGGAATGCTGCTGACCTCGATGGATATCGATCCATCGGACCAGGCCGATTTCAACCGATGGTACGACCGCGAACATCTCGAGGAGCGTGTCGCGATCAACGGCTTCCTCGAAGCCCGGCGCTATGTCGCGCATCAAGGCAGCCCGAGATATCTCTGCCTCTACTCCACCGCGACCTTCGACGTCCTCGACAGCCCAGCCTATCGCACAAAACTGGCCAACCCGACCGATTGGTCCAAAAAAACCATGGCGCGCTTCAAGAACATGATCCGCGCGGTCGCGCGCATCACGGTCAGCCGCGGACAGGGCCGCGGTGCAGCACTCGGCATCGTCCGCCTCCGCCCAGCAGCCGGCAACGAGGACAGGTTGCGCGACGCGCTGCGGGAGAAGCTCGATCCGGCAAACCTCGATGGGGTCATCTCGATGCATCTGATCGAGAGCGATGCGGCGCTTTCCAGGCCGATTACCGACAACCCTTCCGCCTCCAGTCTCGGCGCTGGTGATTGGTATGTCCTGATTGACGGAACGGATGTGAGCGCGATTTCAGCAGTGATCGCAGCGCGTTTCACCGGGCCTGCGGTATCCAAAGGAGGAACGCAGATATCGGTTGGCAGTTATGAACTGATGTGGGATCTGGCGAAGGGCGACATTCCGGCAGAGGCAGGATAAGGCCACGTTCCCTTCACATGCTCCGTGGCATTACGGATGCCAGAATATGTTGCCGATGTTAGCCAGATTCGATAACTACAGGCCATCATCGGCCAATTGTCAGCGCTTTGACATGGCGCCAAAGAGCGACATCTCACCTCACCGGTTTGAACTAAGTGTAAACCGCACCACACATGTTGCATCGCCGCAATCTGTACGGTGACATTGACGTTATGCCACTTCAACAACGAAAGCTGGCGATCAATTAAAAATGCCTTTGTGCATCATCTTGAATGGCTCTAATAAGATAACCCTATGATCCAATTCGAAAACCACAAGAACGCCAGCTGAGCGTTCGCAGGCAAAAAGTAAGGCCGCGGCTGCTCTTCATCTCGGCGCGGACAAGGTAGGAATGAAACCGACTGATATCGCGGCACCCGACTACTTTCATAAAGTTGTCGACTGCCAGTGGGCCTGTCCCGCGCACACGCCAGTTCCAGAATACATCCGCTTGATCGCTGAAGGCCGCTATAGCGACGCCTACATGATCAATTGGAGATCGAACGTGTTTCCCGGAATCTTGGGACGCACCTGCGACCGTCCGTGCGAGCCCGCATGCCGCCGCGGCCGTGTCGAAGACACACCGGTTGCGATCTGCCGCCTGAAGCGTGTCGCTGCCGACTTCAAGGACGACGTCAAGCACCGCATGCCGCGGCCGACAGCGAAGAACGGCAAGCGCATTGCAATCGTCGGCGGCGGCCCCGCCTCGCTTACAGTCGCCCGTGATCTTGCGCCGCTCGGCTACCACTGCACGGTGTTCGATTCCGACCCCAAGGCGGGCGGCATGATGCGGACGCAGATTCCGAAATTCCGGCTGCCGGACTCGGTGATCGACGAGGAAACCGACTACATTCTCGACCTCGGCATCGAGTTCAAGGGCGGCCACCGCATCGACAGCCTCAAGAAACTGCTCGGTGAGAACTTTGATGCGATCTTTGTCGGCTCCGGCGCGCCGCGCGGCCGCGAGCTCGACATTCCCGGCCGCAAGGAAGCGGCTGGCAACGTTCACATCGGCATCGACTGGCTCTCGAGCGTCTCATTCGGCCATGTCGAAAAGATCGGCAAGCGCGTGATCGTGCTGGGCGGCGGCAACACCGCGATGGACTGCTGCCGTACCGCGCGCCGTCTCGGCGGCGAGGACGTCAAGGTGATCGTGCGTTCCGGCTTCGAGGAGATGAA